>JBEAPM010000340.1:0-9409 GCA_041164445.1 Cyanobacteriota bacterium | reverse complement strand
CAATACCTTCCCTCAACCACATGGACATTCAGGAGACAATTATCCAATGGACACCCCAACTCAGTACCGAAATCATCTCCAAAAACTCATGAGCGATCGGGCCAAACTCGTCTGGGACGATCGGATCCAAGCCCAGACTATTTTTGACCCCGAACACGACCATTACCAACTCGTGTATGTGGGGTGGCGTGGCTCCAAACGGGTTTATGGGGTCATTCTTCATGCTGATATTCTGGACGGCAAAATCTGGATTCAGCAAGATGGGACCGAGGAAGGTCTGGCGAATCAACTGGTAGATCTAGGAGTCCCCAAGCACGATATTATTCTGGCTTTCGATCCGCCCAAACTGCGTCAATATACAGACTTCGCCATCAGTTGAACAGGTCTAAACTTCGTCCTTGAGATTTCCGCCATTTCAAGAGCGATCGACTTTAATTCAGCTTGGTCAATTAAAAAAAACAGTTTATTCGCCCAAAAATCTTAAAATCGTCAACCCCCATGCTCACGGAAGCTGAAGCGATGAACCTAAACGACTACTTTCACATTCTTGCCCCTGACGACATTCGCATCCAGGGCACCCGCATCGGCATCGAAACCGTTCTGTACGAGTATCTCTATCGCGCCAAAACCCCTGAAGAGATTCACCAATCTCTAGACTCCCTCAGCCTTGAGCAAGTCTATGCCACGATTCTCTATTACCTTCACAACAGAGAAAGTATCAATACCTATCTTGCGGACTGGCTCCACAACTATTACCAGGCCAAGAAACAACAACAAGAAAACCCCTCCCCTGCCCGTATCCGCATCAGGCAGCTTACCTCAGAGCAACGTAAACAACTACTTGCTCAACTTGCTCCCGCTAACGTTCAGGAATCGCTCTATGCTTCAGTACCTTCTTGATGAACATATTGCGAACAGTTACCGCATTCAGTTGATGCGTAAAGCACCCGATCTGGTGGTGAGAAAGATTGGCGATCCAGATTCACCGCCCAAAGGCACTTTAGATCCGGATGTACTGGTTTGGTGTGAAACCTTTAACTTTGTCTTAGTGACAAACAACCGTAAGTCTATGCCCCAGCACCTGGCGGATCATCTTGCTCAAGGTCGCCACATTCCTGGTATTTTCGTGATCGATTTGGGCGCAAACATGGGGCAAAACCTAAATGAGTTGATTCTGATTGCCGCTGTATCTTTACCCCACGAGTATCAGGATTGTATTGAATATCTACCGATTAGTTAAGGTAGGACTTTAATAGGTCGAATCCTTTCTCCGTAAAGCTTTCAGCCATTTCAAGAGCGATCGACTTTAATTCGGCTTTGCCAATTAAAAAAAAACGCCCTAAATTTTAATTCACCCCGAATTTGCCCAGAGGATTAGGGACTTTAGCCTTCCAGCCAAGACGTTCAAGGGTCTTCATTCATTCGCCAAGGTTCCAGCAGATCCAGCGATCGCTGGTGACAACGTTACTCAAGAGATCTAAGCTAACAAATAATACTCTTCACAATTCCTCCCAGGTGATCAACATGACCTTGATCAAAGACCTCATCCACATTCCCGATCGTGTCCAAAAAGGGGACTTTGTTCTCCGCCTAACGGAAGGCGTAACGCAAGATAAAGCAGAGCAAACGGTCAAGGATTATGTTGTAACCCCCGCCCTCAAGGATTGTTTTGACAATGCCCTGAGCTTTATTCAGAGCGCCATCCAAAGCAATACCAGCAAGGCTACCTATCTGCACGGCAGCTTCGGCAGCGGCAAAAGCCATTTTATGGCACTCCTGCACCTCATCTTGGAGGGAAATATTGTTGCCCTTAGGGTCAAAGAGTTAGCCCCCATCATTAACAAGCATAATCCTTGGATTGAAGGCAAAAAGTTTTTACTGGTGCCCTACCACATGATCGGGGCCCAGGATATGGAATCGGGCATTTTGGGAGGCTATGTTGATTTTATTCTGCGTACCCATCCAGAAGCCCCCATCCCCGCCGTCTATCGAGCAGAAGGTCTGTTTCAGGATGCCCAGTCCCTACGGGAAAGCATGGGAGATGAAGCCTTTTTTAAGGTCTTAAATGATGCCCAGAATAGTGGATGGGGAGATGTGGCAACCGGTTGGGATGCCGATCGCTTTGAAGAAGCTAAAATCGCTCCGCCAGGCTCAGAAAAACGCTCCAAACTGATTAGCGATCTGATCAAAACGTTTTTTAGTTCCTACAACATTCAAATGGAGAAGCAAGGGGAAGCTTTTCTGTCTCTGGATAAAGGACTATCCGTGATCAGTCAACACGCCGCTCAACTGGGGTACAGTGCCCTCATTCTGTTTTTAGATGAGCTAATTCTCTGGCTAGCCAGCCGAGCCACTGACCTCAAGTTTATTCACGCCGAAGTTCAAAAACTTACTAAACTGGTGGAAGCCCAGAATCCTGATCGCCCCATTCCCGTGATTAGCTTTGTTGCTCGGCAGCGGGATCCGAAGGAACTGGTGGGAGAATTTGTCACTGGTGCCGATCGCTTCAGTGTTAGTGAATCTTTGAAGCATGGAGGAGAACGCTTTCATAATATTTCCCTAGAAGACCGCAATCTACCAGCGATCGCTGAGAAACGAGTCTTAAAACCCAAAAATGAGGAGGCTCGTCAACTGCTCAATGCCGCCTTTGAAAGTCAGAAAATGCGGGAGTCGGTCATGACAACCCTGCTCACCAGTGAGGGCGATCGACAGATGTTCCGCCAGGTCTATCCCTTCAGTCCTGCCCTGGTGCAAACCCTCATTGCCGTCTCCAGTGTGCTGCAACGGGAACGCACCGCCCTCAAAATTATGATGCAATTACTGGTGGATCAACGGGATCTGCTCACCGTTGGCGATATTGTGCCCGTCGGGGATTTGTTTGATGTCGTAGCCCACGGGGACGAAGCCTTTAGCCCAGACATGGCCCGCCACTTTGATAATGCGAAACGGCTCTATCATCACAAACTGTTGCCGACACTAGAGCAAAAGCACGGTAACTGGGAAACCTTGGAAACGCTACCCCCCAACGATCCCAAACGAATCGCTTTTCGCAATGACGATCGCTTAGTTAAAACCCTGTTGCTGTCTGCCCTAGTGCCCGAAGTAGAATCCTTGCGAAACCTCAACGCAGAGCGTTTAGCCGCCCTCAATCATGGCACCGTTAAAACCCCTATCCCTGGCCGAGAAGCCGGAGAAGTCTTGCAGCGCTGTCGAAAATGGGCTGCTCAGGTTGGTGAAATTCGGATTGGGGAAGAGTCTAGTAACCCCACCATTTCTGTTCAACTCTCTGGAGTGGATACGGAAAGCATTCTCGCCCAGGCCGATCGAGAAGATAGCAAAGGAAACCGGGAGCGCTATGTTCGTCAATTCCTCTGTCGAGAACTGCAGCTTATTGATGACAAAAATCTTCTGACAGAACAGGAGCATAGCTTTGACTGGAAGAATACCCGACGCACCTGTAAAATCCTCTTCCGGAATATTAGGGATGAGGATCGCTTACCCGATGGAGACCTAGACAATCCAGAGGATGCGGACTGGAAATTGATCATTGATTTTCCCTTTGACGAACCCGATCGGAATCCCAGGGATGATGTTTCTCGGCTGCAAAGCTATCAGGATACCTTTCCCCAAGGGGCAAAAACCCTATGCTGGCTCCCCCAATTCCTCAGTGAAGGGGCTTTAAAAGATCTGGGGAAATTAGTGATTCTGGATCATATTTTGACCGGTGATCATCGTTTTACGGAATATACTCAACATTTATCCCCCCAAGATCGCCAAACCGCCAAATCCCTCCTAGAAAATCAGCGGAGCGTCCTGCAACACCGGGTTAAAAGTCATCTAGAAACCGCCTATGGGCTGAGTTCTCCTACACCTGACTCGATCGATCTCACCCATAACCTGGAACTCAATGAGCAATTTTCCTCCCTCAAGCCTGGGTTTACCCCGAAACCGCCCGTCGCCAGTAATCTTTTAGAGGCACTGCGCAAACTTCTAGATCAAGCCTTACAGAATGACTTTCCGGCTGCCCCAGAATTTGAGGCAGAGGTTAAGTCGGCAAACCTACAAAAGATTCTGCCCGTGGTCAATGATGCCGCTCAGACTAGCGATGGTCGGGTTTTTGTCGATCCAAAATTAAGACCCCTGATGCGACAAATTGCGGTGCCCCTGAAGCTAGGAGAAATGGGGTATGATGCCACTCATTTTCTCTTAGGGCAAGGGTGGAAAAATCACTTTAACCCAAAAGTAGCAGAACTGGGATCGCAGCCCCTCAAAGTCTCTAACCTGCGTCAGTGGATTGATCAACCTCAACCGATGGGACTCCCCCCAGAAGCCCAAAACCTGATTATCCTGACCTATGCGGAACAAACGACTCGTATCTTCCACCGCCACGGTCTAGCCCTTCACCCCCAACCGACCCTCAAGGCCATTGATGATGAATGTGAACTGAAGGAACAAAAACTTCCCGAAGAAGCCCAGTGGAAAACAGCGCTGCAACGTGCGGAACACATTTTTAAGATCTCAGTATCTCCTTTACGGAAAGCCAGCACCGTGGAAAGCTTGGAATCTCAGGTCAAACAAAAAGCAGAAGAATCTCGCCAAGACTGTCAGGATTATCTCGAAGCCCTGCGATCTGGCTTGAATCGATTTGATTTAACTGTAGAGAGCGATCGCTTCCTGACCGCCAATGCCACCTTGAGTTTACTGGAACAAATTTGTACCGCTCAGCCCCAAAAGGTTCTGGACACCCTCACGGAAGCCACTATTGCCACCACAGAAACGGCAATGGGAACTTGCATAGCTCAAGCCGCTTCCCTGGTTCCGGTCATCAAAAATGCAAATTGGGCTCTCATTGAACAAATGCGGGACTTAGAGGGGGACTATCAAACAGAGGCGCAGGACATCTATCGCCCTGTCATGGAGGCCCTAAATAGTGATGAACATGTTCGATCGCTCAAGGAAGCCGTGAAAGCAGGCACTGCCAGTGCGACTACCCTGGTGGGCAAAATTACGAAAGCGGTCAAGTCCTCACTGCCAACACACACGCCAACCACGCCAACACACCCCACTAGTCCCCTGGGGACTTCTGTTACGCCTGCTCAGCCCCAATCCAAACCAATTTCCGGGGAAACTCAGGCCAATCTCAATCTGGAACAAGCCGAAAAACTCTTATCTGATCTGAAGCAACAATACTCGACAGAACAGATTCAACTCACCATTTCCTGGCAAGTTATCCCTCAATCCTCTGATTCATGACCCTCATGACCCCTACCTTCAGTCAAATTAAAGCACAGGTGAATGCGATTCGCCGTAAACGCCCGAATACCCAGAGAATTGTCCTTCGAGCCTCCGGCCAGTGGTCGCAAGACTACGAAGAGGCAGACCTAACCTATCGAGTACAATCTTGCCCTTCCCCGCTAGCGATCCGCTTAGCCCTACGGCAACCGCTCCCAGAATCCGTTATTCAAGTCCTGATTACTGAATTAGAGGAAAAAGACCTAGAAGAAGATATTCTCCTCCGTCTGCCCAAACAACGCCTTTTTCCAATTGAGAGTTGGCAAGGCATTCAAGCCCTGTTTCAGGCCCGTCGCATTGATCCTCGGCTCCTTCAACATCGCTGGATTGCGGAATGCTTGATGGAGTGGGTTCCCCCCAGTGGATACCCGCCCGCTTTGGGTAGTTTTTTAGATGTGAATACCGTGTGGTCAATCCTACTGGACACAGGACTCGGACTGAAGGAAGACCATCCGGATCTCGTAGCCATTCTATGCTGGTCTATGAATCCTGATCATATTCGTCAGTTTAGAACGGCAATTGAACCACTCCATACAGGAGCCATTGAACACTTAGTCGAACTAGCTGGGGCTGCAGCACGCCCAGTTTTACAGTGCATTGCCCGTCACGAAGTCCCAGTGGGGCTACCCTTAGGACTAGCCATGGGGGTACTGTTTGATGATCAAGTCGAACATCAGGTTGATCGAGCGATCGGCAAACTGGAGGAACGCTATCTGGGGGGAAGTTCTCTCTCAAAAGAGGATGCTTTATCCTGGTATGAAGCGGCCAAAGCGGTGGTAAAACTCCAACTTTCAGACCCAAACTTAAGACTGGAGCAACTTCGAGCAGGGGAAGAGATACTCCTCCAGTTAGGGGTTGAGGACTTTATTCAGGTCAGTGACATCTTACCCAAAGGATTAGATCAAAGATTGGCTCTCTTTGGTCAACAATTACTTGAACAACTGGATCACCCCAATAGCCAAAGCTCTACCGCATTAGAGCATCGCTTTCAGTCTCTTCAGCACCATTACTTTGCTCGTCAGGAAGTGCATCGGATCCATCGTACTAAAATGGCCCTGCGCCTAATGAATTGGCTATCTCAACAAGCACAAACTGAACACACTACGGAGGCTCGTTCCCTGGAACAAGCTGTATCTCATTACCTGGAGACTGGTGCTTACTTGGATTGGGCACGATTAAAACTGTGTGCAGGGGATCCGGTGCCTGTTCTCTCCCAAGCCTACACGATACTCTTCCAGAAGGTCACGGAGTTCTGCGAACAACAGGCGTATCAGTTTGCTTTACTCCTTCAGGAATCAACGAAAGTGGGTTCCCTGCCCCCCTCCATTACCCCCGTAGAAGATGTCATTGAAACGGTGATCGCTCCTCTGGCGGAACATGCCCCTGTGTTAGCGATCGTGATGGATGGCATGAGTTTAGCGGTTTGCTATGAATTGCTTCTAGATGTTATTGAAAACTTTGGCTGGATAACGATCGCTCCGGAGCATCAAAAGACCTTTGTTGGGCCAGGATTAGCCACCATTCCATCAGTAACTGAAGTTTCCCGAACCAGTTTGCTGTCAGGAGTTCTCATTCAAGGAACTTCCAGAGTAGAACAGACTAAGTTTTCAACTCACCCTCAATTGCTAAAACGGAGTAAGAAAAATACTAACCCTGTTTTATTCCATAAACCTGATTTAAAACAGGAGGAAACGGTAGGGCTGGCTCCCGAAGTCCGAAAAGCGATCGCTGATCCAAAACAGCAAATTGTTGGCGCGATTGTCAATGCGATAGACGATCGTCTCCATAAAGATTCCCAGATTGATATTACTTGGACAGTAGAGGCAATTGTGCCCCTCCAATCCTTGCTCTATGAAGCAAAACAAGCTCAGCGAATCGTTATTTTCCTCAGCGATCATGGTCATGTTTTGGAGTCAAAAACCAAATATTCGACGCAGGATGGGGATAAGGGTGAAAGATGGCGTTCTGACACGAATGAGTTAACCAACCAGGAACTCCGCATACAAGGTCAACGGGTTGTGATACCGGATTCCCATCAGCTTATTGCACCCTGGAGTGAAGGTTTAAGATATGCTGCCAAAAAGAATGGTTACCATGGTGGTGTCAATCCTCAAGAAATGCTGGTTCCTGTCGCGGTAATTTCCTCTAGGGATACTTACCCACCCGGTTGGGATGAAAGGCAAATGACAGTACCAGATTGGTGGCAGACACAGCCGGAGCGCAATGAACTTACGGGATCTTAATGTTATGGAGACGGGGGATAGACGGTATTCAATAGGGCTGAGTAATCCCCATCCGCTAGTCCTGTGGCGATCGTTTTTTGGAGGATGGCCGCGATCGCTTCTAGCACACTGTCATTCAAGGAGGTGGCGTTAGATTCTTGTAAGAATAAATTGACATCTTTGGCTAAATGTTTGACGGGAAAATTAGGATTGGCAAAATTCCGATCTAACATGCGCTGTAGTTTTTTATCAAAGGTCGGAGCGTAGAGCGCACTTTTGCGTAGAATGTCCATAAACTGCTCTACTTCAACTCCCTGCTGTTGGACAAAACCCAAACTTAAGGCAAAGGTACTGGTTAACCCTGCAATGAGTTGATTGAGCGCTAACTTTAAAGCCATCGCTGTCCCCACTTCGCCGATGTAACGGGGGTTACTGCCGAAATTTTCTAGGAGGGATTTCCAGGTTTCAAATTGGGCTGGGGTACTGCCCACCATCAAAATGAGTTGACCGCTCTGAGCTTCAGGAATGCTACCTAAAACGGGACATTCTAAATAAGACCCCCCTGCATTTTCGATCGTTTGGGCTAAATCTCGACTCTCCTGGGGGGCGATCGTCCCCATTTGAATGAAAGTCCGATCCCGCAGGAGGGGTAAGGCTTCTTCCGTCAATAGGGTATCTCGCAGGGCTGCACCATCCGTGAGCATTAAAATCACGCAGTCTGCAGACTGCAGCAAATCCGTAGGCTGAGCTGCTAGGGTCGCTCCCACATCCACCAAAACGGATGCCTTTTCTGGGGTGCGGTTATAAATGGTGAGGGGCAGCGAGACCGCAAGCAAACGTTCTGCTAAGGGTAAGCCCATTAATCCTGTACCCATCAATCCATAATTCATTCGGTATAACCTCGTTGAGTAAGTCTTCTAGATCTTTCAGTTTAAATCCCCGGTATCCCTAAAAACGGTTATCTTTGGTGGGAAGTATGGCGGGTGGCCCAGCCGCTGACCACCATGAATCAAGGTGCCCTTTATGCTATAACTCATTTATCTGACGAGACTGTTGCCATGATTCCCGCTTCTCCCCTGCCCAACGAGACTGAACGGATAGCAGAATTACTGCGGCACAATCTACTGGATACGCCGAATGAGCAAGAGTTTGACGAAATTGTACAATTAGCGGCCCTCCTCTGTGATGCTGAGATTGCCCTCGTCAGTTTAGTGGACGATCGTCGTCAGTGGTTTAAGGCAAAGGTGGGTTTAGAAGCGACGGAAACCCATCGGGATCTGGCCTTTTGTGCCCACGCAATTCACGGGGATGATCTCTTGGAGGTGCAGGATGCCAGCCAAGATGAGCGGTTTCACGATAATCCTTTGGTCACGGATGATCCGAATATTCGCTTCTATGCGGGGCAGCCTTTACGATCCGTTGATGGACATCGCTTAGGCACATTGTGTGTGATCGATCGCTATTCCCGCCAGTTAAGTCCGGCCCAGCGATTTTGTTTACAGGTATTAGCAAAACAAGTGGAACGGTTATTAGCTTTGCGGGTCAGATTACAGGATTTGGATGATAGCCTACAACTGATTCAGCAACAGAAACAGGCCTTGGAAAAAACGAATAGTATTAAGGATAAAGTCCTGGGGGTTTTGTCCCATGATTTGCGCTCTCCCATGGGGTCTTTACAGAGTGTTTTAGACTTGTTTGATCAAGAGCTTTTTGATCCGGATACCACCGTTCAACTGATTGGGAATCTTCGCCCTAAATTTGAGGAAACCCAGCATTTATGGCTCTTCTGGATTTAATATGCTTGACAAAAATAGTTATCTATGGACTGCATTTCGTAAAGTGCCAACAAATTAGAGAACGCAGTTCAAATCTTTTAACATTTCTAAACCCATAAC
>JBEAPM010000339.1:0-6529 GCA_041164445.1 Cyanobacteriota bacterium | reverse complement strand
GCACTCTTCCATTAAATTTTCTCGCTTTCAGTGGAAAGCCGTCTTAAGGTGATGAATGATAGAGAACAGATTTTCTGCCCACTGACCCATGAATCATGAATCATTATGAGTGAGACCATTTTCAGCAAAATTATCGATCGGAGTATTCCGGCTGACATTATTTACGAAGATGACTTATGCTTAGCCTTCCGGGACGTTGCTCCTCAAGCCCCCACCCATGTCTTAGTCATTCCCAAAAAGCCCATTGCCAAGCTAGCCGATGCCACCTCCCAGGATCATGCCTTGTTGGGCCATCTGCTCCTTACCGTTAAACGAGTGGCGGATCAATTGGGTCTAGAAAAAGGGTATCGGGTGGTGATTAATAATGGCGAAGAGGGGGGACAAACGGTGTATCACCTCCACCTCCATCTCTTGGGGGGCCGCTCTCTGCAGTGGCCGCCTGGTTAGGCGATCGTAACACCTCAACTCTGCTTTCCCGAGGGTGCGTTATTAGCATCATTAATAAGCGCCCCTCGGGATTCGGCATCCAGGAGTAAATCATGCCATCCAATCCATCTTCCAAACAACTGTTTTGGGGTGTTGTCCTAATTCTCCTAGGCATTGTGGGCAACTATTACCGCTGGTCTTTTTTCTTCCACATTGACTTTCTCTTTGGCACGATCGCGGTTTGGATTGTCCTTTGTTTTTATGGCTTAAGGTGGGGAGCGATCGCGGCCTTGGCCGCAGCCTCCTGTACCTTTTTGCTCTGGAAACATCCCTACGCCATTATTATCTTTAGCGTTGAGTATCTTTGGGTGGCTCTCTTCTATAAGCGATCGCGTCAAAACCTAGTGCTTTTAGATAGTTTATATTGGGTTTGCGTGGGCATTCCCTTGGTGTGGTTTTTCTATAGCCAAGTGTTGGGAGTTGATCCCACCCAAACACAAATTATTATGCTGAAGCAGTCCGTCAATGGCATTTTTAATGCCTTGAGTGCCAGCCTCATCTTAACCTATACGCCTCTCCATCGCCTCTTGGGCAAACCCCCTAGTCGTCAATTTTTATCCCTGCAACAGGCATTATTTAATCTCTTAGTATCCTTTGTATTCTTCCCAACTTTATTCTTGATGGCCCTCGATAGCCGTCAGGTGGTCAATAACATTAACCAATCTCAAATCCAGGATCTAAAACTGTTGTCCCGTCCCCTTAAAGTGCAGGTCGAAACCTGGGCGGGAACGTTACCCCAACAAGAACAGGATCTCAGCCAAATTCTCCACGCCTCACTCCAGGACTTACCCTTTCAGGCCAGTGTCATCGCGGATGCAGGACGTACTGTCTTAGTTACCACCCATCCCGATCGAGTGCTGGGCCAACCCCTAAACCTAGAGACAACCGGGGAATTGGTGACCCTCAATGCTGACACCTATCAATGGCTACCCACCGAGGGCAGTCCCTTGTTTATGGTGCGCTGGACTCATTCCTGGTTTGTGCAGGAAGTACCGCTCATCAATCCGTTACTGAACCTAGAACCGTTCAACGGGCAGAATGAAGGTCAAGCCGTAGGGGTTAAATCGGCCACTTTAGTGCTGGAGTCCCCTGCCTTTTCCTATGTCAAAGCAGTGGAAAATAGCCATATTCGCAACCTCTTTTTGCTTCTGTTGGTTTCTGGGGGAGCATTAACCCTTGCGACCCTCATTAGTCAACGGTGGGTGCGCCCCCTCTTACAATTAGCCACTGTCACCACCAATTTACCGAATCGGTTATTAGAAGAGAAGCCGATCGCCTGGCCCCAGAGTACCGTTTTAGAACTCCGCAGCCTCTTGCTGAACTTTCAGCAAATGTCCGATAGCCTTAGTCAAAAGTTTAAGGAAATTCAACAGGAACAGCGCAAAGCGGAAGTGGCCAATGCCGCAAAGACAGAGTTTTTGGCCAATATGAGCCATGAGTTACGCACTCCCCTCAATGCCATTTTAGGTTTTACCCAATTGATGCAGCGATCGTCTCTGCCTAGCCAAAAACAGGGAGAATATGTCACCATTATTCAACACAGTGCCGAGCATCTTTTGCACCTGATTAATGAAGTCTTAGATTTATCTAAACTAGAGGTTCAAAAATTTGAGGTTAACCTGAGTGATTTTGATGTAATGGAAATTCTGGATCAGGTTTATCAGCTCTTTCAGTCTCAATGCCATAGCAAGGGCATTACCCTCACGGTTCAGGGCGATACGGAGGGCCCCTGTTACATTAGGAGTGATGCCAAGAAATTACGGCAAATACTGATCAACCTGACGGGAAATGCCGTGAAATTTACGAACGCAGGAAGCGTTACCCTCCACATCCACCGCATTCCAGACCCAACCGATAGGTCTAATCTCACCCTACAAATTCAGGTCGTTGATACCGGTCAGGGCATTGAAGCCCAACAGCTTGATCGCATTTTTGAATCCTTTACCCAGGTTAGCTCCGATCAAGGGGGCACAGGGTTAGGTCTCACCATTAGTCGCCGCTTTGCCCAACTCCTCGGCGGGGATCTCACCGTAACCAGTCAGGTTGCTCAAGGCACCACCTTTACCCTGGCCTTGCCGGTGCAGACGCTGGCAGCGATCGAGGTTGTCCCAGTGTCTCGGCAACGGGAAGTGGTGGCCATTGCTCCCCATCAGCCCACCTACCGTCTCTTAGTGGTAGACGATCGCGGGACAAACCGTAAATTTCTCATGGATCTGCTCACGCCGTTAGGGTTTGAAGTTCAGGATGCGGCTAATGGTCAAGAAGCATGGGAAAAGTGGAATCAGTGGCATCCCCATCTTATTTTTATGGATATGCGGATGCCGGTGATGGATGGTTACGAAGCCACCCAACGCATTAAAGGTCATCTGAACGGCCAGGCAACCGTCATTATTGCCTTAACCGCCAGTGCCTTCGAGAGCGATCGAGAGATCATTTTGGCAAAAGGCTGTGATGATTTTTTGAGAAAGCCGGTCAAAAAAGATTTAGTCTTTGAGAAACTCCGTCAGCATTTGGGTATAGTTTTTGTATACCAAGATACTCCAGAATCTCAGGATTCCCCTCCGGCTTTAGCGGATCTCAATATCGAAGCGTTAGCTCAGATTCCCTTAGAACAGCTTCAAACCCTTAAGACCGCCGCCATCGTTGCCAAACCCGGCCCCTTGCTGGAACTGATCGAAGAAATTTTGCCGTCCGATTTGGCCCTAACCACCACCTTGAAGGAAATGGTTCACCGCTACGAATTCGAGGCAATTATTCACTGGTTGAATCAGCTAATTGAGCATGAACCCTGATGTACTTTATGGCAGAACCCCAGAAATCCTGGTGGCGGATGACACCCTAGACTCTCTGCGGATCATTTCAGAGTGTTTAAACTCCTATGGCTACGATGTTCGCAGTGTCACGAATGGCACCTTAGCCCTTGCTTCAGCCCGGGCAGCCCAGCCTGACTTAATTCTGCTGGATATTAAAATGCCCGATCTATCGGGCTACGAGGTCTGCCGTCAACTCAAGGCGGATCCCCTTACGCAAAAGATTCCGATTATTTTCTTGAGTGCCCTGAACGAGCCGTTGGACAAAGTCCAGGCCTTTGAGGTGGGGGGGATAGATTACATTACAAAACCCTTTCATCTGCAAGAGGTTCTGGCCCGCATTCAAAACCAACTGGCCTTACGGTTTTCCTTTCTGCAGATTCAAACCCTGAATGATCAACTGGAAGGGCGCGTCCAAGAGCGTACCGTTGCCCTCGCCTCTAGTAACCAGGAATTACAAGCAGAAATTCAGGAGCGGCGACGAATTGAAGCCGATCTCCGGGAAAGCGAGATGCAGTTTCGACAGTTGACGGAGCATATTAGCGAAGTCTTTTGGTTAGCTAGCTACGATGCAACACAACAGAAATTTACGGGGGTGGACTATGTTAGCCCTGCCTTTGCAACAATCTGGGGCTACCCCTGTGGAGCACTGTATGCCAATCCAGAAGCGTGGCTAGAGGCTATTCACCCGGAGGATCGTCTACGGATTGCAACGGCCTTTGCTCAGGAGGCTATTCGGGGCAACTTTGACGAAGTTTATCGCGTTATTCATCCCACCGGTCGTATTCATTGGATTCACGATCGCGGCTTCCCCATTTATGACAAGGACGGAACCGTCTATCGTGTAGCGGGCATTGCAGAGGATATTACGCAGCAAAAACGGGCAGAGCAGGAACGGGATCGCTTTTTTAACCTGTCCCTTGACCTACTCTTCATTGCCGATACTGCGGGGATCCTCAAGCGCATTAACCCCGCCTGGAGCGATTTGTTAGGCTATGCACCGGAGCAAATGTTAGGGGAATGTGTTTGGGATTTAATTCATCCCGACGATCAAGGAACGATCGCTGCTCTGAAGACTCACCTGGAGACAGGAGAGCCGATTCAAACCCTGGAAACCCGTTGCTTATGCCAGGATGGATCCTACCTATGGATTATCTGGAGTCTCGTTCCTTTTCCCCAATACTCCTTACTTTATGGGGCTGGCCGTGATATTTCACAACGTAAAGCATCGGAGGCACAACTGGTCTATGAAGCGCTTCACGATGGCTTAACGGGCTTAGACAATCGCAGCGGTTTTTTACAAAAGCTAGAACTAGCGCTGAGAAAGTTTTATCGTCAGACCGACCAACGTTTTGCAGTGTTATTCATTGATTTGGATAACTTTAAGTATGTCAACGACACCCTAGGGCATGGAGTTGGGGATGAATTACTCGTTCAAGTTGCCCAGCTTCTTAAACATATCGTGCGGGAAGTGGATTCCGTGGCCCGTCTGGGGGGAGATGAGTTCACGATTTTATTGGAAAATGTGGAAAATTGGCAGGCTGTCTTACGAGTGGTCGATCGGATTCAAGAATCTCTGCAGTCCCCCTTTCAGTTGCAAGTTCATCAAGTTTTTACCAGCGCTAGTTTAGGGATTGTCTTTGGCAATCAAAATTATCTTGAGGTCAATCAAATTTTACGGGATGCCGATATTGCCATGTACCGAGCCAAGGCCAATGGCAAGGGGTGTTATGAAATCTTTGACCAGGATATGTATGCTCAAACCCTGCACATTGTGGAAATGGAAACGGCTTTACGTCAAGCCATTAATCACCAAGAATTACAGCTTTATTATCAACCGATCGTCAACTTAAAAACCTTAAAACTAGAGGGAAGTGAAGTATTGCTCCGTTGGCAACATCCCACCCGAGGACTGATTTCTGCGGGGGAGTTTATTACGATCGCTGAAGATACGGGACAAATTGATGCCATTGGTGAATGGGTATTCCAGGAAGCTTGTAAGACCTTTCAAGGGTTATGTTTGAGGGGGAGACCCATCCATGGGCAGCCAACCCAGGAGCAATCAAGCCAACACTGCCCGCCCCTTTATTTCAGCATCAATGTCTCAGGTCGTCAGTTACGCAACCCCTCACTGTTATCTCTCATCGATCGTGTCCTTGCCACGACTCAATTAGCTCCAAAACACCTTAAAATTGAGTTAACGGAAAGTAGTTTAATTGAGAACACTGAAGTAGCCAGAAAAATTCTGGAAGAGATAAAAAAACGGGGGATTCCCATTAGTTTAGATGACTTTGGTACAGGATTTTCTTCCCTCAGTTATCTCCATCAGTTTCCCATCGATGTCATTAAAATCGATCGTACCTTTGTCCGAACGCTCCATCAGGAACCCAAAGCCCGAAGTATTACCTATTCCATTATTACCTTAGCCCGTGCCCTAGGCTTTGGTACCGTAGCAGAAGGGATAGAAACCGCTGAACAACTGAGCCAACTCCAGGAATTAGGATGTCAATCTGGTCAAGGTTATCTTTTTTCAACCCCTCTAGCCCTAACCGCATTTCAAGATCTAGTGGTTTCCCCAATTTCTGGAAACTACGCCATACATCATTTTACCTGTTCTGAATAAGTGGGCTTTCCACTGAGTGCGGCGATCTGCGCTGCACTCTTTGCCTGAAGGGAACCCCATCAAAGTACGGGGCTAGTAGCGAGGTAAGGTCGGGTCTACGTCACAGGCATAGGCATCAATGCCACCGCTAAGATTTTTGACCTGGGTAAACCCCTGCACCATCAACCACTGACACATTTGGGCAGAACGAATACCGTGATGACACAGCACGATCGTTTCAACCTCGGGATTGAACTGGGTCAAAATGTGCGGCGACCAATCCCCATACCGACTCAGGGGCAACAACTGAAAATCTGGCAAGGAAACGATCGCAGCCTCTTCCGGTTCTCGAACATCAATCAGTTGGAGGGGCTCAGGAGTATTGAGCCGATCGGCCAGATCTTGGGGAGAGATAGCAGCAATCTGATCAAAGTTAAACATCAGCTAAACCTCTGGAGCAATGAGCTTTGGGCATCTCGACTCCTCTGCTGGTGCGCAAGGTGCCCTTTCTTTAACTTACCTCAACTGTTTGCGAGGTTTGCGAGAGACTGTCATACAACGATCCTAAATGGGTCGTGTGGTGTGTGCCCTCCGGCCACCAACTTAAGGCGGAAGAGTGCGGCGCGGAGCG
>JBEAPM010000338.1:0-5320 GCA_041164445.1 Cyanobacteriota bacterium | reverse complement strand
TCCTCCGTGGCAACGATCGCTATGGGTTTAGCACTATCCACTGGCGCAAGTACCACATCCCCAACCGCTTGTACCTGAACTCGTCCGGAGTGGATTTCCTGAGCCATGAGATCGCCGTTTTCAATGCGGACTCCTGAACCCTCTAGGCTAATACCGTCGGCAGAAATCACTAAAGCACTGGCATTGTTGACCTCGCCCCCTGTCAGTAAGTTTGGTAAGGTTAGGGGCGAAAACCCTAAAGGATTGGCCGCGTCAGGAGCCGGAAGATCTAACCCTAAAATCATGCCGGTCTGAGATAGCCGCACCCGATCGCTATGGTCTACCGTAACGAGAGACACGGTGCCGTTGACCGCTGATAAATTGCCAGGGGAAACGATCGTTCCTGCTACTAGGTTGAGATTTTGCCCGGATTGAACGGCTAAATCCCCAAAATTGGCAATGCTGCCGATCGTGCCGGTGTCGGGGAACAGAAAATCATTGGGAGCCCCCACCAATAAGTCGTAAGTATTCTGACCTACGGCAGAAAAAATGCCATCGGTAAAATGAAGTCCCGAAGCCGTGCTAGCGGTAAAAGATCCCGCTAAATCCAACTGAGCATTGGCACCAAAGACCATCCCGGCTGGATTGATTAAATAAAGGTTGGCGCTGCTATTGGAAACCTGTAAAAGCCCATTGATGTAAGACGGAGAACCGCCCGTGACCCGCCCCAGAATATTAGCGATCGAGGGGGTCGATTGAAAGTTAGCCGTCTCCCCTGTGTCTAAGCCAAATTGCTGAAAACTATGGAAGAGATTACTCCCCGCCGTGGTACCCCCAGTAATTTCCCAGGTATTACCATCAGCGGAAACGATCGTGCCCGTGTCATCTGCTGCGGGGGTAATGGACTGAGCGAGAACCCGTTGTGGAGAGAACTCAGAGACCAAACCAGCAGACAGCGCAACCAGGGAAAAACAAAGCCAGCCAGGGCGGTTCATAGGAAATCGTTCAACACGTAGGTACTTTAAAAGATATTAACGCTGATACAGAAACTTGTGGGGAATTATGCGCAATCTCTCTCCAGGCTTAATTCACAGGTCTGGGTTATCAGCAGCAAAATCTTGCACCCTAATGCCTAGATCTACATAGAAATACTTAGAAATGTGGGCTTTCCACTGAAAGCGAAAAAATTGAATGGACGCGCAGAGCGTCGCGCTCATCCGCCTTAAGTTGCTAGGGCGCGTCATCGATTCAGTCTAGGCCCTTGCGATATCGACATTAGCCACGCCCAGTTTTACAGCGAGGGAGTGAAACAAGCACAGGGTAGTTCTTTCATCCCTAACTGATGCCCTTCACTGAGGGTAGCTGAGTTTCGAGATTGACCTTAACGTTCTTGAAGTTGCACCATACGGTTGAGGGTGTTCATGATCAGGGTAATGATCAAGTTCAAACTCAGATAAAAGGTCATTAAAATGAGAAAAACCTCCATCGGCCGGCCCGTCTGGTTTAGGGTAGTACTGGCAACGGAATAAATATCTGGATAGCCGATCGCTAGCGCTAAACTAGAGTTTTTGGCGAGGTTCATATACTGGCTATTTAAGGGCGGAATAATCACCCGCAGGGCTTGGGGGAAAACGACTAATTGCATCACTTGTCCAGGGGATAGCCCTAGGGATCGAGCTGCTTCCCATTGTCCCTTAGAAACAGATTGAATGCCCCCACGCACAATTTCCGCAATGAAGGCTGCGGTATACACCACCAAACCAGCAAACACAGCGGAATATTCCGTAGATAAACTTAAGCCACCGGACACTAAGCCGGATTCTAATTGTTGGGGAACTTCCCACTGAAAACCAAACAAGATGGTGGCAATACAAACAATAAAGAGTCCGAGTAAAATAAAGAATTGTAATTGCCCCGTTTGACCTTGACGTACAATGGCATCAATGCGCCATCTCCAAGTCACGATCGCTGCAATGATCGCCAAGACAATTAACCCTAAACTGAGCCAAAGACTCTGCCCCAAGGTGGGCCAGGGCATCACAATCCCTATCTTACTTAAGAAAATAGCATTGGCAAAACTGGAGGGTTCTCGGGAAGAGGGTAAGCTGAGGAAAACGACAAAATACCAGAATAGAAGTTGCAGCAGTAAGGGCGTATTGCGAATAATTTCAACGTAGATTTGACTCAGGGTTCTCAGTAATAAATTCTGAGAAAAGCTGGCAACACCAATAACGATACCTAAAACCGTTGTGCCAATAAAGGCAACAGAGATTAATCGAAAGGTGTTCACGGCCCCAACGACTAAGCCCCAAATATAACTATCATTGGTTTCATACTTTAAGAGAGTTTCCCCAATGCTAAACCCAGCGGGATTGCCTAAAAAGCCAAAGGAAAAGCTTAAACCGGTGCGGGTAAGGTTAAGATTAAAGGTATAGAGTAAAACCCCATAAAGACTCAGGACGATCGCAACCACTATAAGCTGAACAATAACACTCCAAAAGCGCTCGTCTCGCCAAAGTGGAGTTGTCTTTTTCGTTTGAGCAATCATATGCCTAAAGTATTAAATTGAATTTACAGAAATTGACCGCGTTCCGCTTGGCTTTCCACTGAAAGCGAAAAAATGTAGGGCAGGTAATGATAGAGTGCCGCGCAGGCCACACTCTATCATCACGACCTTAGGCTATGCCACCCCTAAAGTGAACTCCTCTTAACGAGCAGGAGGAGCATACATCAAACCACCATCAGTCCAGAGTTTATTCAGCCCCCGGGGAATGCCATCACCAATATTGCGATCGTAGACTTCACCATAGTTCCCCACCGCTGCAATGACTTTTTGCATATAGTCGTTGGGGAGACCGAGTTGGGTACCCAGATCACCTTCAACGCCTAAAAAGTTGAGGATGTCCTTGTTCTGAGTCGTTGTCGCAGTTTCGCCAACATTCGCTTGGGTAATGCCAAATTCTTCAGCCTGAATTAAGCCATAGGTAACCCACTTCACCACATCAAACCACTGTGAGTCATTATTCATTGTCACAGGGCCGAGGGGTTCCTTAGACATACTGACATCTAAAAGAATGTGGTCTTCCGGAGTGGGATACTGAGTACGGCGAGCAAAAAGCTGAGATTTATCGGAGGTAAACCCATCACAGCTTTCCTGCAGGTACGCTTCGTTTGCTTCTGCACCATCCTGGAATTTCACATCCGTATAAGCAACGCCTAACTCATTCATCCGAGACGTTAGGTTCAATTCAGTCGTGGTTCCGGTTTCCACACAAATCCGGCTACCTTCCATGTCCTCAAGGGTTTTAAAACCACTATCGGCTCGCACCATCATCCCTTGGGCATCATAAAAAGTAGTGGGCGCAAATTCCATGGCATTACCACCCGTTGCATCCCGGCTTAAGGTCCAAGTGGTGTTCCGAGAGAGCATATCCACCTCTCCTCCTCGCAGTGCCGTGAAGCGCTCTGTGGAGTCTAGGTTCCGGAACTCAACTTTTGTGGGATCTCCCAGTACAGCGGCTGCGACTGCTTTACAAACATCCACATCCAAACCGGTGTATTGACCAGAAGAATCAACAAAGCTAAAACCAGGGATACTTCCTTCTACCCCACAGATGAGCATTCCCCGTTCTTTGACGGCATCTAGGCGGCTTTTAGACGTAGCGGGGGCAGAGGCAGTGTCCGTTCCACCGGATTCAGTCGTTGTTGTAGTTGTGCCACCACAGGCGGACAAGGCTGCTACTACAGCGGCAACAGCCAGCCAGCGTAAAGATTGATTTTTCATGAACTCCTCACAAGGGTTAAGTCTTTTCAGGCAGACTAATGTTAAGATATCCAGCCTAAACAGGAAATCTTATTAGACTTAGCTTGAAACAACGATCAACAACCGCGTTTCATTAAGAATAGATTATATCAGTATAGTCAATACCCGTGTAGGTTGCTCCTCAGTTGTATGAATGGTAACCAGGCCCTGCCTATGTTCTACGGACTCTACAGACCTTTGCATACAAGGGATACAGGGGGAGTGAGCCAGTTCTCCTCAGGGATTCCCCTAGGAAAACCCTAATTGTTTTTGGAGAATTTTCCACCCCCAGCGGGATAAATGGGTGTGGAGCCAGGGTTTCCAACGATCTCTGAAACTATAAGCCAAACTGGAAAAACCCGTCCCAATGAAGGGAGCGATCGCGTCTTTGACCTCCAGCGCACCATTGTTCCACATACTCAACGCCCCCAGGCTGATGGGCACCCCCAGAGCCACCCAGGTAATCGTGTTTAAGAGTAAGTCGGTATCTTGCTGCAGCGCCAAGAGCAATTGATCGATTAACCAAAAGTGAGCAGCACTAATATCGGCGGCCTGTTCTGAGTCCAATAACTCCTTTTGCACCTTATTCAGGACATCTCCATCCAGGCTGACGATCGTTTCCAAGACACACACCCAGTCCTCCTCTCCGGTTCCCTGACCCTGGGGAACGCGATAGCGGCTGATAAAGGTCAATCCGGATTGCCATTTTGGCGGTGAAGGTGGGGCAAACCGAGGGACTTGTAACCCCGAACTGCGGGTGGTTTCTGCCGTAATATCAAAAATACTGGCTTTGCGTAACCAACGACGGAGGTACCGAGGTACCCCTAAGACTAAAGTGGGAGAATGCCGGGACTGATGAGCACTGGTTTCCCGAATGCTAGAGACGATCGTTTCCTCTAAATCAAACCAGAAAATTCCTTCTTCAACACGAATTGCTTGAATAATAGCAGTAGACATCGCTTTGCCCTGATAGAAATCGGAACCACATTTTGGATCTTCCGAGGTGTCTCAAGATTACTTTTTGTCTAGAAAACTCCGATCGACAAAATTCTTTAACAAATCCACCATAAACTGCATCAACCCGCGCCATTGTCGTTCCCCAGCTTCTACACCTTGATTGTGAATCTCTAAGATCAATTCTCGACGAGTCAGATTATTAGGATCAAACAACGCTTGGTTATAGCGATTAATCACATCCCCATCAATTTGCATCACCGTTTGAGCGTAAATTAAATCAACCTCTTGATGAGAGTCAGTATTTTGACCATCTAAAGCTGCCCGCAACTCAGAGAGTTTACGAATAGTTCGCACAAACGGAACAACCTTCAATTGCTCCGTTAGGATTTTAAAACCCTCAGACTGAGCGGGATCCGGTAGGTCTTGAGACTGATCGATACCGGGGCACAGGCGATAAGCAGTTTCAAGCTGCTGATAAAGTTTCTCATAACGGGGCCAGAGCGTCTCCGGAAGTTTATGTTCGACTTCAGCATCTTGTCCTAGATGATTTTTGGCCTGTTGAAGCTTGAGAACCTCTTGATG
>JBEAPM010000337.1:0-7877 GCA_041164445.1 Cyanobacteriota bacterium | reverse complement strand
CGGGCTCCTCAGGACTTTACTTGGCATTGGTTCCAGGCTGCAGACTTAAGCTTACCCCTCACGTTAGAAATTTCTCCCTCCAGTCTGGGAGCCCTGTCTTTGGTCACCGGGATGAGTTTATTGGCGCAGTTTTTCGCCCTGGGGTATCTCGAAAGGGAATGGTCTCTGGCTCGCTTTTACGGCATGATGGGCTTTTTTGAAGCGGCTTTGGGAGGACTTGTCCTCAGTAATTCTTTGTTGCTGAGCTATGGGCTCTTGGAAATGCTCACCCTCTCCACCTATCTCCTCGTCGGCTTTTGGTATGCTCAGCCCCTCGTGGTCACCGCCGCACGGGATGCCTTTTTAACCAAACGGGTGGGCGATGTCATTCTCTTGATGGGAGTGGTGGCTTTAGCCTGTTATAGTCCAGGGCTGACCTTTTCGGAAATTGATACCTGGGTAGCCTCCCACGAGCTATCGACCTTTTCCGCCACCCTGCTGGGCTTAGCCCTCATTGCTGGGCCTATTGGTAAATGTGCTCAATTTCCCCTGCACCTCTGGCTCGATGAAGCGATGGAGGGCCCCAATCCGGCCTCCATTTTACGAAATTCCGTGGTGGTCGGGGCAGGGGCCTATGTGTTGATTAAACTGGAACCCGTCTTTTCCCTCTCGCCGATCGTTTCCGATACGTTAATGATTATTGGCTCCGTGACCGCTGTGGGTGCCTCTCTGGTGGCGATCGCTCAGATTGACATTAAGCGGGCCCTCTCCCATTCCACCAGCGCGTACATGGGCTTAGTTTTTGTTGCGGTGGGACTTCAACAGGTAGATGTGGCGTTACTGATTCTCCTCACCCATGCTGTGGCCAAGGCCTTACTTTTTATGAGTGCGGGCTCTATTATTGCCACCACCAGCAATCAGGATATTACGGAAATGGGGGGACTGTGGTCAAAGATGCCCGCCACCACCACCTCCTTTTTTGTCGGCTCTCTGGGACTTTTGACCCTCTTTCCCCTGGGTACCTTTTGGGCCATGCGTCGTTGGATCAATGGGCTAGCCGATGATCATTTGTGGGTATTAGCTCTCTTGCTGGTGGTGACGGGGTTAAGTGCCCTGAACTTGACGCGGGTCTTTCGCTTAGTTTTCCTGGGTAGCCCTCAGCCTAAAACCCGCCGTGCCCCAGAAGTGCCTTGGCCGATGGCCATTCCCATGGTCAGCCTCACGATCGTTACCCTCTTGATGCCCGTTGCCTTACAACAATGGCAGTTAATTATTAGCAGCCCCGTCCCCTGGCTGGATGACACTGCCCTCGAAGTCTGGGCGATGCCCCTGATGACCTTGGCCAGTGGAGTGGGGTGTCTCTTCGGCTTTATCAGTCCCTTTAGCCGAGCTTTAACCCGTCCCATCAGTCGTCCCACTCGTTTTTTGCAGGATTTGCTGGCCTACGATTTTTATATCGATCGCATTTATCGGGTGAGTGTGGTCTGGGTGGTTAACTCCAGTTCAACCTTGGCCTCCTGGTTCGATCGCTATGTGGTGGATGGTCTCGTCAACTTTATCGGTCTGGCCACCTTAGTCAGTGGTCAAGGTCTCAAGTACAGTGCCTCTGGTCAATCTCAGTTTTATGTAGTCACCATTCTGCTCGGTCTGGGGGGCTTGTTAGCCTTAATTTTAAGGACAACCCATTTACTGGTCTGGCCGTAAAGTAGGCGAGAGAGCGGCCCTCTCTCCCTCATTCCCTAGGAATGTCGCCTCAAATCTCCCCTCAAAGGCTTTTCTTGCCCGCACAGTATTCTGAATGGAGAGATCCCCCGAGCGCGTCCATCGTTTTTCGGCCGGTTGCTTAATGAGATGGCGGAGCAGCGGAGAAATTGCTAAAGCAATCCCCTTTAAAGATCGGGAAAACGTTGATCTTTCACCTCTTGGCAAAAGCGCTGCACCGCTGCGATCGCTTCGGTTCTCAAATCAGCATAGGCCTTGGCAAAGGGAGGCATCCGGGTCGAAAGCCCCAGCAAATCTGCCGTGACTAAAACTTGACCGTCACAGTGGGGCCCGGCCCCAATGCCGATGGTGGGAATCTGCAACTGCTGGGTAATGGTTTGAGCTAAATCCGGGGGAATATGCTCTAAAACGATCGCAAAGGCACCCGCCCCTTCCAAGGCTAAGGCTTCCTGGATGATTTTCTCCCGAGTTTCAGGAGACTTGCCCTGTTGGCGCAAGCCCAGGACTTTAATGGATTGGGGGGTCAGCCCCACATGCCCTAAGACCGGAATGCCACTTTCCACCAATTGGGCCACCGTATCCGCCATGCGAGGATATCCCCCCTCAAGTTTGACGGCATCCACAAAGGCTTCCTTGAGGCAACGCCCCGCAGCCTGCAGCGCCTGTTCAGGACTGACTTGGTAGCTCATAAAGGGCAAATCACAGACCAACAGCGATCGGCTCACACCTCGTCTCACCGCTTTGGCGTGGTGAATTAGTTCATCCAAGGATAGAGGAATGGTGCTAGTATGCCCTAGGGCAACCATTGAGAGGGAATCTCCAACGAGAATAAAATCTACGCCAGATTCATCTAAAATGGACGCAAAAAGAGCATCCCAAGCGGTTAAAGCAGTAATGGGGTGTCCCTGCTTTTTGTACTCTTGCAATCGCGTTACCGAAGTTGCCATTCCTGCTCCTTTTTAGTTTGTATTGTTTGTATCACGGCTCAAATCACACTGCTGTAAAGTAGATTTAGTGATTAACCTATCCGGCTAGAATTTCTACAGAATAATGACTAACAACCCTTCCCCCTTCTGTGATTCTGTTGCTGATCATACGATAAAGTTTCCATTGCCTGTTCTCTTTAGTGCCAATGAAGCGGTCTCGGTAAAACAATCCGTTCAAGAGGTATTTCAAACGAATGCAGGACAAATCCATCTGCTTCTCTTGGACTTCACCCAGACGACCTTTATGGATAGTAGTGGGATTGGGGCATTGGTCAATTGCCGGAAGCTGGCAGAAGCCGAAGGGGCAAAGCTCCGTTTAATTAATGTGCCAACTCAGGTTCGGATGGTACTCTCCCTCACCAATTTAGATGAGGTTTTTGACATCGAAGCCCTGACCGTGAAGCCGGAAGCTGGATCCCAGTCAGATATTATTACGCATCCGTCCATGAAATCCAAGCCAAAAAGAGTTTTAGATATTCTTGGCGCGATCGTTGGTCTGGGCATTACGGCTCTTATTTTTGTTCCTATTGCTGTTTTAATTAAGCTAGAAGATGGTGGCCCAATCTTTTTTGGTCAAATGCGCTGCTCCTGGTTAGGAAAACAGTTTCGGATGTGGAAATTCCGATCGATGGTGACCAATGCCGAAGCCCTCAAACATACGATCGAGAATAAAATGTCTGGGGCACTGTTCAAAAATCCAGATGACCCTCGCATTACCCGTATTGGTAAATTTTTAAGACGGACAAGTTTAGACGAATTCCCTCAGTTTTGGAATGTTTTAAGGGGGGATATGAGTCTGGTGGGAACTCGTCCCCCTACGCCTGATGAAATCGATCGCTATGAAATTTTACAATGGCGCAGATTAGACATTAAACCGGGGATGACTGGCGAATGGCAGGTGCATGGACGATCCCAAGTCACCAACTTTGAACAAGTCGTGGAACTGGATATGCGCTATCAGGAAAATTGGAGTTTCTGGTACGACATTCACTTGATCATTAAAACCGTGACGATCCTCTTTAATAAGGATTCAGGGGCTTATTAATTCGTAGGGATACCGAGCCCAGGATGGCCCTACAACAATAAGACCCTACAGCAATAAGGCTTCCCCTTTTTCTGTGAAACGCACGGATTGAATGCTCCATTCTGGATGACTGAGTAAGGTTTCCCGTAGACTCCCCAAGAGGGCAAGTTGTTCGCAACTGGACAAGGATTGTAACGATCGCTGACTGGAGCTAGAGGGATTGGGGCGTAAATCGAGGGTGGCTTGGCCGGTTGTAGCCTCAATGCTGAGATTGTAGGCTAAGGGACTCAGATCGGCTGGACTGGAGCGGCTTAAAATGTTGGCAATGCTAGCCTCAAGTAGCTGATCGGTAGGCACGGTAATCTCTACGGGAATCAAGTTTTCACAGGTTTGATCAATCTCGTAGATTGTAACGATCGTTGTGGCACTGGGTGCAGTACTGGGATTGACGGCAAAAGGCGTGGCTGAGGGAACTGAGGTTTCCTGGATTGAGGACGGCGTGGGGGCGGTACTCTGCTCTGGGGAAGGGGCTTGGCAACCACTCAGCAGGATTCCAAGGCTGGCTGCTCCAGCCAGCAGCACTCTGCTGCCGTAAACTGGGGGATAAGAATCAACAAAATTCAAGATCATCATTTCACGGGGACTAACAACTAGGCTTTTCAGCCAAAGTGAGCAATTCAGAGACACCTCGATGAATAGTGGACTGCGTAGAGCGCGGAACCTATTTTGAATGTTTCGTGGTTCCCTAACAATAATTGAAGAGACGGAAGTCTGCCGCAGATCAATGCCCTCACAGGCTTTCTTAAAGTGGCTACCAACGTAAGGCGGAAGAGTGCGGCACTGATCAGTTAAGGGGTGAGGTGTAAAATAAACAGGCAGAGGAGGTAGAGTCAAGGTTTTAGTTAACATCTCGCGGATTCAAATAAGCGAGCGCTTATAATCTTTGAAAAGACCAGGCCAAACTGCACCAAAGCGATCACGATGATCCAAGTTCTCAGCAAACCTCTCACCCTCGAAGCATTCCTGGCCTTGCCCGAAACCAAACCGGCCAGCGAGTTTATCGATGGACAAATTTTCCAGAAACCCATGCCCCAGGGACAACACAGCAGACTCCAGCAAAAGCTAACGGCCGCCATTAATCTCATCACCGAAGACACGCATATTGCCTTGGCGCTCCCTGAACTCCGCTGCACCTTTGGGGGACGATCCACCGTTCCCGATATTGCCGTATTTACCTGGGATCGCTTGCCGACAGACCCTGATGGAGCGATCGAAAACCAATTTAATGCTCAGCCTGACTGGGTCATTGAAATTCTCAGCCCAGATCAATCCATGACCCGCGTGACCCGCAATATTCTCCATTGTTTAGAACACGGTTCTCAGATGGGCTGGCTCATTGACCCTCAGGAGCAGGCGGTTTTAGTTTACCAACCCACACAGCAAACCCAGTTTTTTGAACAGGAGAGCGATCGGCTTCCTGCACCCACATTTCTCCCAGACTTTTCCTTGACAGTAGGGAAATTGTTCGGCTGGCTAAAGCTCAACTAACGACGGCGGTTTTGGACATAGTGGCGAATTTGCTCTGCCTATTTCTGGCGAATGCCCAGGTTCATAAGCTGCTCTGTGCTTAGGGACATCAGGTCTTTTAAGCTGGTTATGCCTGCTTCTTGACACTGGTCAGTTAAGCCGTGAGGGAAGTAAAACCCCGTAATGATAGCAACTCCAGCATTTCCAGCATAGAAATCGATCGATGACACAGCCCGATCGCCATAGATGGAGTTTGGTTCTTCCCTAAGCCCCATGAGGGTCTGACCCAGTTGTGAACTAATCGTTGTACCGTGACGGTTCGTTGTATTCCCTGCACATTCTTAGCATAGAGGTTTTGTCTACGGCGATAAGCACCACACCTCCTTCTCAATGCATTGTTGTTGGCTTCATTGTGATTGGCATGAACATCACTCTTGTCACTCATAGCAGTACAGGGATGCTCTGGTTTTGACACGAGGATGTCCCTGGGAGCCTTTGATTTTGATAGCAACTTCTAATCCATGGCGACGCTACCTCCTCTGCCTCTTCATTTTACACCTCACCCCTTAACTGACCAGTGCCCTCATGACTACTATTTACTAATTGATCCAGAGCCGTTTGCATCTCTTCCACCACCTGCTCATAGCACCGATCGACATAACCCGTATCTTGAGCCGCCTCACGCCCAGCACGATCGAACACAATAGGACGGCAAACCTTCGTTTTCATTGCTACGGGCCAGGGAATATGCGGCAACGGACCAATCCCAATCCCCCAGGGTAATCCTAAATAGAGGGGCATCACTTCAGGATCAATATCCAAATACCAAGGCAAGAGTCCCCAGTCGTGTAACTGGCGCACCTGTTCGTAACAATCCGTTAAAACCACAAAGGTTTCGTGGGCTCCTTGGGAAATCAACGGGACGATCGGCACCCCTTGCCGTAGCGCTAATTTAATGAACCCCTTACGGCCCGCCAAGTTAATCCGATAGCGATCGTGATAGGGACGAAAAACATCCTGAGCCCCACCGGGATAGACCAGGACACTAGCCCCAGATTGCAGGGCCGTCAGTGCCGACCAAGGCTCCGCCGGAAGTGCCCCCATCTGCTCCGCTAAACGGGCGACCTCTGGATTAAACTGCCAGACCTTACGATGCATTAAGCCATAGATAGGACGATCGTAGCCAAAGCGCCGAAACCAGTCATACATAAACATCGGCAAGTCTGGCGATGCCAACCCCCCATTATGAGACCCCACAAAAAGAATGGGATCCTGTCTGGGGATCTACTCCCAGCCTTCCGTGCGCACTTGAAAGTAATGCCGGTAGAACCACTCAAACTTAGGCATTAAAGAGGCGATTCGCTGGGGATCACGGTGTTTCAGACTGGGATGGGTGCACTGCGGGGAAAGGGAGGGATGGGACATGTAGCTTAAAGAAGTATTCTGAAAAGATTTTACAAAACTCTTTACAAAACTTCGTATTTTGATAGAATTTCCTCAGGAGTACGATCCTGCTCCTTCATATATTCCAAAGGAAATCATAAAACCATGACAACCGTTCTTCAGCGCCGCGAAAGCGGTAATGCTTGGGAGCAGTTCTGCCAGTGGGTTACCAGCACCGACAACCGCCTCTACATTGGCTGGTTCGGCGTTCTCATGATCCCCACCCTGCTCACTGCCACCATCTGCTACATCATCGCCTTCGTTGCAGCTCCTCCCGTTGACATCGACGGTATCCGTGAGCCTGTTGCAGGTTCCTTAATGTACGGTAACAACATCATCTCCGGTGCTGTTGTTCCTTCCTCCAACGCGATCGGTCTTCACTTCTACCCCATCTGGGAAGCTGCTTCCCTCGATGAGTGGTTGTACAACGGTGGTCCTTACCAGTTGGTGATCTTCCACTTCCTGATCGGTGTATTCGCTTACATGGGTCGTGAATGGGAGTTGTCCTACCGCTTGGGTATGCGTCCTTGGATCTGCGTTGCTTACTCTGCACCTGTAGCTGCTGCCACCGCAGTCTTCCTGATCTACCCCATCGGTCAAGGTTCCTTCTCCGACGGTATGCCCCTGGGTATCTCCGGTACCTTCAACTTCATGTTGGTGTTCCAAGCTGAGCACAATATCCTGATGCACCCCTTCCACATGCTCGGTGTGGCTGGTGTCTTCGGTGGTAGCTTGTTCTCCGCGATGCATGGTTCTTTGGTTACTTCTTCTCTGGTTCGTGAAACCACCGAGAACGAGTCCCAAAACTATGGTTACAAGTTCGGTCAAGAGGAAGAAACCTACAACATCGTTGCAGCTCACGGCTACTTCGGTCGCTTAATCTTCCAATATGCTTCTTTCAACAACAGCCGTTCCTTGCACTTCTTCTTAGCTGCTTGGCCCGTAGTCGGCATTTGGTTCACCGCTCTGGGTATCAGCACGATGGCCTTCAACCTGAATGGCTTCAACTTCAACCAGTCTGTGTTGGATAGCCAAGGTCGTGTGGTCAACACCTGGGCTGATATTCTCAACCGCGCTAACCTCGGTTTTGAAGTCATGCACGAGCGTAATGCTCACAACTTCCCCTTAGACTTGGCTGCTGTGGAAGCTCCTTCCATCAATGGTTAATCTCTAACTTGAGTTAGTGAAAAAGCGCC
>JBEAPM010000336.1:0-2681 GCA_041164445.1 Cyanobacteriota bacterium | reverse complement strand
GTTCCTTTGATTTTAATTACCGGCGGTCGTCCCATTACCATTCATGCCGATAGCCGTTATCAAGTGCAGGAAATTTTAGCATCCTCAGAGGCGATCGCTGGGGTAGATGGAGCCTTTTTCTCCCTAGAATTTTTAGATTCCAATACCATCATTGGCCCCGTTGCCAGTCAATCAACCCGCAAATTTGTACCCGGTAATTCAGGAGAAAATCCCCTCTTAAATGGTCGTCCCTTGGTCTTGCTCAATTCCTCTTCCGTCAAGTTCGTCCCCTTCGATGCAAGCCGTCACAATAGTCTGGCTGGAATTCGCCAAGAAATGGCCGATGTCACAGACGCTTTTGTCGGGGCCGCTTGGTTAGTGCGAGATGGACAACCCCAACCGCCGGAAGCCTTTGGTAACCTCTTTGACTTTGATGCCGCCCGCGATCGAGCCTTTTGGGGGATCAACCGAGCGGGTCAGCCAGTGGTGGGAGTATCCCGTGACATGGTGGACTCCGTTCTGCTGGGAGAACTGTTAGCCAAAGCGGGCTTCCGGGATGCGATCATGCTAGACTCCGGTGCCAGTGCATCCCTGGCTTACCGAGGGGAATCCTTAATGGAATATATTCCCCGTCCCGTTCCCCATGTGGTGGGTTTAGTCCCCCCCCCTAGCCAAAAAAGGGCAGAGGCTAAAGTCAACCCCTGCTGGATGGCGAAGTTGGAGTAATTAACGAAACATGATGCTCACGGAACTCTCTTCGTGAATCCGCCAGATCGCTTCGCCGATCAGGTTTGCCACCGAGAGGGCCCGCATTTGGGGAAACCATTTGTCCGGCGGTAAGGGAATGGTATTGGTGATAATAACTTCCTCAAAAACCCCTTGAGAGAGGCGTTCAATGGCCGGGGGTGAAAAGACCGCATGGGTTGCACAGGCATAAACTTCCTTGGCCCCTTCTTTCCGCAGGAGGCGGCCCCCTTCACAAATAGTGCCTGCGGTGTCAATCATGTCATCCACCAGGACGGCGGTTTTCCCTTTAACATCACCAATAATATTGAGAACTTCCGCAACATTGTGGGCCTGACGACGTTTATCAATAATGGCCAATGGAGCGTCATTGAGTTTTTTCGCAAAAGCCCGGGCCCGGGCCACCCCCCCCACATCCGGGGAGACCACTACCAAGTCAGAGAGGGGTTTAGTAAAGAGGTAATCGAGGATAACAGGAGAACCGTAAACGTGGTCAAACGGAATATCAAAGTAACCTTGAATTTGGGCGGAATGTAAGTCCATGGCCAACACTCGATTTGCCCCTGCTTGGGTGATCAAGTTGGCCACCAACTTGGCCGTAATGGATTCTCGACCCGCAGTTTTACGATCGGCCCGAGCATAACCATAGTAGGGAAGCACTGCGGTAATCTGTCGAGCAGAGGCACGACGGCAGGCATCGATCATGATTAACAATTCCATCAAGTTGTCATTCACTGGATGACAGGTGGGCTGCAGCAAATAAACATCACAGCCCCGAATAGACTCTTGAATTTGAATATACAACTCGCCATCTGCAAATCGTTTGCGCACCATCGGCCCTAAGTCAATGCCTAGATAGCGAGCAACCTCTTCCGATAGGGATAGATTCGCTGAGCCCGCAAATAGGCGAAGCCGGTGGTGATCAGAAACGGAGGAAAATGTAGACGGAAATGGTAAGGTCGCAGAGCGAATCACAGCCAACCCCTCGCTTTACTTTGAGGTAATCTTACCATTCAACCTTGACCCCTATCTTTATTCCTTAAGAATCGGTTATGAACTTTCCTCAAGAGCAGAAAATCCGGTTCCTCAAGCGTCCGTCAACCCTTATAATAAATCAGTAACAATTCTTTACGTTTTGCTTTTGGGGTGTAATGACAAGCAACTTCAGGTGATCGGGGGCTGTAGGTTCCAGATTGCCTTTGATCTTGTGCCGCCCTTGGCGGCCTCCCCCGCACAGAAGCGTCAAAGGCTATCGTTTATCTCCTCCTCCATGAGTAGTTTATCTTCAGCACGAAAACGTGCCCTCGTGACGGGAGCCACTAGTGGTATTGGTCGAGCCATTGCGCTGGCTTTTGCCCAACAGGCTTCCTTTGACTTGATTTTATTGGGTCGCTCTCCCCTTAAAATGGAAAAAGTGCTAGCGGAAGTTAGTGCTTTAGGGTGTGGCGTTACCGCGTATTCCTTGGATTTTTCAGCAGTGGATCAGATTCTGCCTAAACTTCAAATGATTGAGCAAGAAGTGGGATCCATTGATATTCTCGTGAATTGTGCGGGTATGGGTTATACCGGATCCATTGCTAGCATTACGCTTCAGGATTGGCAAACTCTATTGACGCTGAACTTAACCAGTGCGCTTCAATGTGTACAAGCCGTACTCCCCGGTATGCGCCAGCAAAAATCTGGACACATTATTAATGTTGCCTCGATCGCGGCTCAACAAGTGTTTCCGGATTGGGGGGCTTATTGTGTCACTAAGGCGGCCCTCGCAACGTTATCGAAAGCGATCGCTGTGGAAGAGCGGGCCCATGGCATACGAGTCACAACGATTTATCCTGGAGCCGTCAATACGCCGATCTGGGATACCGATACGGTGAGTTCTAGCTTCGATCGTAGTCAAATGTTAACCCCTGAAGTTGTGGCCCAGTCCATTCTTCAAGTGGCATTACTCCCCCCGGAAG
>JBEAPM010000335.1:0-3129 GCA_041164445.1 Cyanobacteriota bacterium | reverse complement strand
GTGAGGGGGCTGGAGAACTGTTTCGGGTCAGTAGTTTAGATTGGAATCAACTCCCCCGTACCGCTGAAAATAACGTGGACTTTAGTCAGGATTTCTTTGCTAAATCGGCTTACCTGACGGTTAGTGGTCAGTTAGAAGCGGAAATTATGGCCCTGGCCCTCAGTAATGTCTATACCTTTGGCCCTACCTTCCGGGCAGAAAATTCCAACACCTCTCGCCATTTAGCCGAATTTTGGATGGTGGAGCCGGAAATGGCCTTTTGCACGTTGCAGGGCAACCGGGTCTTAGCGGAAGACTTTCTCAAATTTGTCTTTCAGTTTGTGCTGGATCACTGTCCTGAAGATATGCAGTTTTTTAACGATCGGATTGATAACCAGGTACTAGAACGGGCAGAAACCATTATTCAGAACACCTTTGCTCAGATTACCTATACAGAAGCGGTGCAAATTCTCGAAAAAAGCGATCGTTCCTTTGAATATCCCGTATCTTGGGGCATTGATTTACAGTCAGAACATGAGCGGTATTTAGCGGAAGAAGTCTTTCAAAAACCCCTCGTGGTCACAGACTATCCCGTGGGCATTAAGGCCTTTTATATGCGCTTGAACGATGATGAAAAAACGGTGGCAGCAATGGATGTTTTAGCACCGGGCATCGGGGAAATTATTGGCGGTTCGCAGCGGGAAGAACGCTTAGAAGTGCTAGAGCGACGGATTCAAGCCGCTGAACTTCCCCTCGAGGAATATTGGTGGTACCTGGATTTACGGCGATATGGCAGTGTGCCCCATGCTGGATTTGGGTTGGGATTTGAACGACTGATTCAATTTATGACCGGGGTGAATAATATTCGGGATGTAATTCCCTTCCCCCGCACCCCTGGCAATGCTGAATTTTAAGCCGAGCAATTCATAGAACCATTAACAACAGAGCGATTCAAACGGAGGATCAACGATGCGGCTGCAGATCAATAACTATCTCTTAGGTTCGATTGTCCTGCCCTTGTTGGCGGGGCTATTTAAGAACGAAATCTCTAACCTTTATAAGGCCTGGACGGTCTATAAATCTCGTCCATTTGATGCCGATCGAGATCCCAACACCCCCGATCGCTGTCAACTCCAGAGTGCAGCCACCGGAGAATGGTCTGATATTACGATCGAAAAATACTGTTTCTCTTTGAATAGCGATGTCGCAGGCGTATACATCACTCACCAGCTTCCCGATGGCAAAACAGCATCAGAAAGGATTCCCTTGACGGTATGGGCGGGGATGCGTAAGCGTAGTATGCCCAAGTGAGGCATCCCGAAGTAAGGTGGGTCTGCCCAAGTGAGATTAATCTTCGGCGTGAGCCACTTCGTAGGTGAAAAAGTCGTAAGACAAACAGGTATTGGGAAAAATCGCTTGGGCTTCTGCCTTGAGATCCTCTAAGGTGATGCTATTGGCGGGGGTATAGCGGGGGCTAAAGTGGGTGAGAATAAGTTGCTTAACCCCTGCGGCCAAAGCTACCTGAGCCGCCATGGTGGAGGTGGAGTGGAGTCGCTGAAAGGCCATCTCTGCGTCTTGATGGGCAAAGGTTGCCTCATGAATCAGCACATCAGCCCCTTGGGCGAGTTCCACCGCACCATCACAGAAAATAGTATCGGTGCAATAAACAATGCTGCGACCGGGACGATCGCGCCCACACAGGGTTTTCCCATCAATCTTGCGCCCATCCTCCAGGGTCACCGTAGCTCCCGCCTTGAGTTGTCCATAGAGAGGCCCGGGGGGAATCCCTAGGGTCTTAGCTTTTTCCACATCAAAGCGTCCTGGACGATCTTTTTCTTGAAGACGATAGCCAAAGGCCGGAACGCGGTGCTTGAGAGCTTGGCAAGAGACCACGTATTCTTCATCTTCATAAACTACGCCAGGTTGACTGCCATGAACCTGAAGCGGATAGCTGAGATGGGTTTGGGAATGCTGCAAACTACTCGTGAGATAGTCCTTGAGCGGCTTTGGCCCGTAAATATCCAAGCGATCGACATTTCCAGCTAACCCACAACTGGCTAACAGTCCCGTTAGCCCAAAGACGTGATCGCCATGCATGTGGGTAATAAAAATGCGATTGAGCTGACTAATGCGTAACTCACTGCGCAAGAACTGATGCTGGGTACCTTCCCCGCAATCAAACAACCAAACCTCTGCTCGCTGAGGAAGACGTACAGCGACCGCAGACACGTTCCGAAAACGGGTCGGTACCCCAGAGCTTGTACCAAGAAAGGTAATTTGCAAAACTAAACGACGATGGAATGACGAGAGTGAATTAACGGGAGGGACGACGGCGGGGCAACGGACGGGCAGTATTGAGTATCGTAGCAGTATTGAGCGGAGTAGCAGAGGTGCTAGCGGATTGGAAAGGGCTTGAGCGGAGTTCCCGCTTCAGTTGATTAATGCGATTGCGCCAGTGATTACGCTCTAAGGAATCCAAATTAAACAAGCGTTCTTGGGAAACGCGACTTGCGCGACTAAACTTTGTGGTCATATTGTAATGAGATCAAATGATAATTCAACGAACTTGGCTTCGACTTAGCTCAGCCAACAGTCGATTAGCCATTGATATTGCAAAAGAAACAATAGCCATCGATCTGAAAAGGTTAGGCTCAAAGACAGCGTTACAGCCCAGATGCTAAATACTGAAATTACTCCAAGGGAAACTTGAAACTGACGTGAATTCTAGTCCCTGAGCCTTAAAATCAAAATTATGACGAACAGCCTTTACTCTGTCGAGAGAACGATTTAGCCGATCGGGACGTAAAGGAGTAGTAACTTTGATTTGCCCCTATTATGCACGAAGCTTGCAAATTTGGCTACTAGTCGTCAAATTTCCAAATTTCGGGTACCCGGTTACCCACTTCAGGCGAGAGTACAGCGCTCTCTCGCTCATACTTTCCGCTTTAAGCAGAAAGCCGAATAAAATCCCAACGTCTAAGCCGATCGCTCAGGGGCACCTTAAGGAATGATGGCGATCGGCGCAGCCGCTAGTCACAAGCCTCTGTTTGCGTAGAGGAATCCGGTTTTGGCTCTTTTGAGGTGTCCTCAAAGCACCTTGTGGGTATATTCATGCTGCTTCACGTTATCCTCCTTACGCACGATATTTTG
>JBEAPM010000334.1:0-8408 GCA_041164445.1 Cyanobacteriota bacterium | reverse complement strand
CCTGGAAACCCCAAACCTGGGTACCTTAAGAATTGATGTGAACCAAACTTTAGAAGAACTTGAGGATCTGCTGGCGGATTTAAAGCAAACCTTTCCTGAAGCGTTTTAGAGGGCACCTCGAGGACAGTCCCTAGGCAAGAGTGAGGGGCGGGGCGATCGGCGCAGCCGATCGCAACCATACACCGAGGTGTTCTTTAGCCTTTTTATTGCTGGGATTGTTGGGTTTCGTCCCTCAATTCAACCTAGGGGAAACGCCCTAAAGGTTTACCTCTTAGCCTCTTATTGCTGGGATTGTTGGGTTTCGTCCCTCAATTCAAGCTACGGGAAAACGCCCTAAAGGTTTACCTCTTAGCCTCTTATTGTTGGGATTGTTGGGTTTCGTCCCTCAACCCAACCCACGGGAAATGCCCCAACCATTCGCCAAAACTTATGCTCCAGCGTATTCAAGCGTTAACGGCCCAATTTACCCCTCGGCTTATTGAAATTCGCCGTCACCTTCATGCTCACCCAGAACTCAGTGGTCAGGAGCACCAAACGGCGGCCTATCTAGCGGGGGTATTGTATTCCTTGGGGTTACAGGTTCAGGAATCTGTGGGACGCACGGGCTTAGTTGGCGATTTACCTGGTACTGGAACGGATCGCCGCTGCTTGGGCATTCGGACTGATATGGATGCACTGCCCATTCCGGAACAAACTGGGCTGCCCTTTGCCTCTCGATATCCGGGAATTATGCATGCCTGTGGCCACGATCTGCATGCCACGGTGGGTTTAGGTACCGCGATGGTGCTCAGTACCCTGGCAACTGAATTGCCGTTACCCGGTCGGATCCGCTTCCTCTTTCAACCAGCGGAGGAAATTGCTCAGGGGGCACAATGGATGATTGATGCGGGGGCGCTCAAGGATGTTGATGCGCTCTTAGGAGTCCATGTGTTTCCCTCGGTTCCTGTGGGGTCTATTGGCACTCGCATCGGGGCTTTAACTGCGGCGGCGGATGATATTACCCTCACGATTATTGGCGAATCTGGACACGGCGCACGACCCCATGAAGCGATCGATGCCCTCTGGATTGCGGCTCAGGTGGTGACGGGGTTGCAACAAGCTATTAGCCGAACCCATAACCCCCTGCGTCCAGTGGTGCTGAGCTTTGGGCAAATCCAGGGGGGACGCGCCCCTAACGTCATTGCCGATCGCGTCACCCTGAAGGGGACGGCCCGCTCTCTTCATCCTGAAACCTATGCCCAACTTCCCCAGTGGATTGAAGCGATCGTTGCCCAAACCTGTCAAATGTTTGGAGCCAGCTATGAGTTGCAATACGATCGGGGTACGCCTGCGGTGCTCAATGATGCAGACCTCACTACTTTACTGGAGAACAGTTTTATTGAGGCCTTTGGCCAGCAGCAGTTACAACGCCTACCGGAACCGTCCCTGGGGGCTGAGGATTTTGGGGTTTATTTGGATCATCTGCCCGGTGCCATGTTCCGTTTAGGGGTGGGTCGCCCGGAGCCTCAATCTTTGAATCAACCTAACTACAGTTTGCATCATCCCAAATTTATGCCGGAAGAAGAGGCGATCGCGGTGGGGGTGATTACCCTCGCTTATAGTGCCTGTCGGTATTGGGAACGGGCGGTTTAGATTAGGTTTAGATCTCAGGGCGATCGTCCTAGTCCCTTGGGATCTTTATTGCGAAGTTTCGGTAGCCGGGTTTGCGGGAGGGTTGGCGGCCGAAACCCCTTGACCTTGGAACCCAAAATAACTGAGGGCCACGATCGCTTCCGCTTGGGTAACGGTTTTCTGGGGTTGGAGGAGGGTGGTGTAGCCAAAGACGCGGCGAATATTGGATAACTCCCCATTTTGAAAATCCAGTAATACCGCTCCCAGGGCTTCGCCACTAATTTGCTGACTGTCCTGAAAATTCCAGGTTTGCTCAATGCGATCGATAGTGGCGGCGGGCAGGGATTGACGAGCATCCAAGGGCACTTTCCAGAGCACCATTGCTTCTCGCGTGAGGGGAGCATCGGGACGAAACTGAGTGGCGGTGGTATTGCCCCGCAAGGGACTGGGCAAGATGCCCGCTTCCGCCAAGCCTTGAATTAAGACAAAATCTGGATCGGTTCGGGGAATATCCTGAAAGGTGGGGGTTGTATTGGTACTGCTGGCCCGAATTTGTTCACCGGGACGATCGGCATAGAGCCGGTTATTGAGTTCAAATAACCAACGGGCAAATTGACGACGGGTGACGGCTTGCTCCCAGACACTGGCGGGAGTGGTGGGCACATTGATCAGATTTAAAGCTAAAACGGACTCAATGGTCGGGTTGACCGCGATCGGCAGTTCCAGCGTTGCCCCCTCTGTCCCTGAGACCGTGGGAGAGACCGTGGGTAGGGGTGATGGACTTTGTGGTTCTTCTGTATTATTATCGGGGACTGAAGTGGGAGAGCTACCGGGCTCAGGAGTGATCGTCGGAGTCTCTACCGTTGGGTTCGGTTCCACTGTGGGAATGGGGGTTTCCTCAGTCCGGGGCAGTGGACTGGGGATGCTTAGGGCTTGCTCGATTCGTTGCCCCAAGGCCGTATTGGCGCAGCCACTGATCCCCACTGCTAAACAACAGAATAAGAGGGGGATGGGGAGTTTCCACCCTAGCGAGGCAAGGCGGAAGGCAGCAAGCTTTGGGGCAGACACTTTTTCGGGAAAGCGGGGCATCACAGGGGGAAGGGTAGAGGACGATCGATGAAAATTTTAGGACTAGATCCCGGCTTAGCGATCGTGGGGTATGGCTTGATCGAAGTGGATCGAGATTGTCCCGATACTTTGCCTAGGTTAATTGATTTTGGCATCATTCAAACACCGGCCCGCACCCCCATCGGCGATCGGTTAGAAACTATTTACACAGACTTAACGACCTTACTGAACCAAACCCAACCCGATCGGGTCGCCATTGAAAAGTTTTTCTTTTATCGCATGAGCAATACCATCTTGGTGGCCCAAGCTCGGGGGGTAATTTTACTAGTGCTCAATCAGCAACGCCTAATCCCCACGGAGTTTACCCCTGCTCAGGTCAAGCAGGCCTTAACGGGCTATGGCAATGCGGAAAAAATAGCAGTGCAGGAAGCCGTTGCCCGAGAATTAGATCTCCAGCACATTCCCCGGCCCGATGATGCGGCGGATGCCCTGGCCCTCGCCTTGACGGCACGCCATACCCACGAGTGGGACTAAGCCCCTTGGCGCACTGGGATCCCCGCTTGGGCCAGATGGGTTTTCACTTCAGCGATCGTGAGTTGGCCATAGTGGAGCAGGGAGGCCAATAATGCGGCTTCCGCTTTGCCGGTGGTGAGGGCTTCGCTGATATGTTGGCAATTGCCGGCCCCCCCGGAGGCAATCACCGGAATTTCCACAGACTCCGCGATCGTTCGGGTCAGATCCAAATCGTAGCCCGCTTGAGTTCCGTCCGCATCCATGCTGGTGATCAGTAATTCTCCGGCCCCCCGCTGAGCCACATCCTGGGCCCAGGTCACCGCATCCAGTCCGGTATTTTCTCGCCCACCCCGCACGTACACATCCCAACCCGGGTTCGCGGGATCTTCACGACGACGAGCATCGATCGCAATGACAATGCATTGATTGCCAAAACGATCGCTGGCCCGGTTCACCAAATCGGGATTGCGAACAGCCGCTGAGTTTAGGCTGATTTTATCCGCCCCGGCCCGCAGCAGGCTTTTAATCATATCCAAATTGCCAATGCCGCCCCCCACCGTGAGGGGAATAAAGACCTGCTCCGCCGTGCGGTAAACCACATCAATGAGAATATCTCGCTCTTCATGGGTCGCGGTAATGTCCAAAAAGACCAGTTCATCGGCCCCCGCCTCGTTATAGATTTGGGCCAGTTCTACGGGATCCCCCGCATCCTTGAGATCAACAAAGTTGACCCCTTTAACCACTCGTCCAGCCTTAACATCTAAACAGGGTAAAATTCGCTTAGCCAGCATAACCGTGAACCTTTGAAGTTTTGTGTGGTGTTTTAAGTTAACCCCGATCCATCGGTTACCTTAAAACTATCTATTCGGCTACCAATTTAAGGCGGAGGAGTACGGTGCGTCGCGCGGCACCCCTCCACTGAATTTTTTCGCTTTCAGGAAAGCCAAACTATCTACACCAATCCTAAATGGGTTGTGTGGTGTGTGCGCCCGAAGGGCACACACCACAGGGTTTTAGGATTGCTGTATTCCAGTGGAGGTCTTCCGCTTAAGCCGGAAAAATTGCGTGAGAGTGGCATACTCCGACTCTCTGCCCTTAAGTTAGCCCGTCCAGTGCAAGAGATATTATAAACCCCAGGGTAGCTTGAAACTGCTATACTCCCCCGTTTGCCAACGGGTTCCCCAAACTATAAATACCGCAAGCCTAAAGGGTTTGTGTGGTGAGAAGGGCGCACTCGATACAACGGTTTCGTTACAACGCATTGGTATATCTTGAGCCTCCCGTGAGGTTTTTCTAATGAGGTTTTTCCGATAATGTTTACCTATTTAGTATTGAACCAGTATATGCCCCATGGCTACTGTTACCTTTGGAAACCAACTCTCGTGGGGTTGCATTTAGTCTCGGATGCCCTGATTGGCTTAGCTTACTATTCCATTCCGCTGACGCTGCTCTACTTTTTGAAAAAGCGTCAAAATATTCCTTTTGATAACATTCTGATCTTGTTTGCCGCGTTTATTATTTTGTGTGGCACCACCCATTTTGTGGAAGTGTGGACTTTATGGCATTCAAATTATTGGATTTCTGGCATTATCAAAGCTATGACAGCGGGGGTTTCAGTCTACACCGCGATCGCGCTGGTTCCCATTGTTCCCAAAGCGCTGGATTTACGCACCCCTGCTGAATTAGAAGCCTTAAATCAACAATTGGAAGCAGAAGTGGCGGAACGGCGACAGACCGAAGCAGAACTCCGGGAGTTATCAACCCGGTTGAATTTAGCCCTTGAAGCTGAGGGCATTGGCATTTGGGACTGGGATATCTCTCAAAATAAACTGGACTGGGACGATCGCTATTGTAAATTATTTGGCATTACGCCTGAAGCTTTTGAGCACAATTATCAGGCCTGGGCCAGTCGAGTACATCCTGAAGACTTACCTGGGGCAGAAGCACTTTTAAGGCGGACTTTAAATGATGAAGCGGTATTTGATACGCAATTTAGGGTCATTCATGGCAATGGTGAGATTCGATATTTAAAGGCGAATGGTTTAGTCCAACGGGATGATCAAGGGACTCCCATCCGCATGATTGGGACGAGCTACGACATCACGGCACAGAAAAAAGTTGAGCAGCAGTTTCGGGAAAGTGAACAGCGCTATGCCAGCCTAGCGGCGGTGGCTCCTGTTGGCATTTTTCGGACGGATGTTGAAGGCCAGTGTATTTATGTGAACGATCGCTGGTGTGCCATTGCCCAGTTAACCCCAGAAGAAGCTCTCGGCACAGGTTGGGTGGAAGGACTATACCCAGGAGATCGAGAGGCAATTTTCGCTGAATGGGAGCAGTCGATCCAGGAGAAACGACCCTTTAACCTGGAATATCGTTTTGGCCATGCCGACAGTTCAGTGACCTGGGTGTATGGCCAAGCGGTGGCGGAATTAGATCACAAGAATCAGGTGGTGGGCTATGTCGGGTGCGTCACCGATATTACCCAGCGGCGGGTCATCGAAGAACAATTACGATCGCAGGAACACTTGACCCGCTCTCTGTTTGAGCTGGCGAATATTGGCTTAACCCTGACGGGAGTTCATGGAGAATGGTTGCGGGTCAACCCCAAACTCTGTCAGATGCTGGAATATGAGCCGGAAGAATTCATGGAGCTTACATGGCCAGAATTGACCTATCCTGAGGATTTGGATAAGGATCTGGTGCAATTTAACAAGCTGTTGAGGGGCGAAGTTGAAGGTTACGAACTGGAAAAACGCTTTGTCACCAAAACTGGCAAGGTTATTGATACGGATTTAACCGTGGGGTGTTCCCGAAAACCCGATGGTAGCCTTGATTTTGTTGTTGCTTCGCTTCAGAACATTAGCGATCGTAAAGCCATTATGCGGGAGATTGAAGAATCCCGACAATTGTATTCTCAAGTGTTATCCAGTATTTCCGATGCCGTCTTTGTCACCGATAGTCAAGGTGCCTTTAAGTTTATTTGCCCTAACGTTGAAACCATTTTTGGGTATTCCGCTACAGAAATTGCCCATAAGGAATCCATTGAGGCGGTGCTGGATCTTAATTTTTATAACCTAGACGGCTTAATCCAATCCGGTGGCGAAGTGACCAATGTAGAAGTGTCGGTGCGGGATAAGTGGGATAACCTGCATGACTTATTGATGAATATCAAGCCGGTGGATGTGGCGGGGGGAGACCTGCTCTTTACCTGTCGAGATATTAGCGATCGGAAACAAGCGGAACTACTCGTTAAAGTTGCCTCACAAAAGGCTATCGAACAAGCCAGACTTTTCCGAAATACTTTTGAGCAAGCGGCCGTGGGGATTGCCCATGTTGCAAGCAGTGGTTACCCCATTCGCCTGAATCAGCGGTTTTGCGACATTGTGGGATACCCCGCCGATGAACTGATGAGCATCACCTTTGATGAAATTACCCATCCCCATGATCGAAATGCCGGTGAAGCTTATTTACAGCAAATGTTGACGGGAGAAATTTCGTCCTACACCCTGGAAAAGCGTTACCTGCATAAGGATGGTTCTTCCATTTGGGTGAGTTTGACGACTTCTTTGGTGCGGAAAGCGGATGGCAGTCCAGATTATGCCATTGTTGTCATTCAAGACATTAGCGATCGTAAACGAGATGAGGCCATGCTTCGCCTCTACGAAGAAGTGATTTGTACCACACCGGATCAAATGTCCTTTGTCGATCGTAACTATACTTACTTGATGGTCAACGATGCCTACGCCAAGAAATTTCACAAACCCAAAACCGAAATTGTTGGGCACACAGTCACAGAATTTTTAGGTGAAGACAAATTTCGTGAAACGGTTAAACCCTACCTCGATAAAACCTTTGCTGGAGAAGAAGTTCATTATCAAAATATATTTAAATTTGGTGATGAGAAACAATATTTGGATATCACCTATACCCCCTACCGAGAAACCCATGACTCTATTACAGGAGCGGTGGTGAGTGTGCGGGATATCTCCAATATTTATCAAGCAGAATTAGCATTATCCCTACAAGCCCAGCGGGCAGAAGCATTACTCTTACTCCCTCAACTGTCTGAACAATTAGATGAAGTAGAGTTTATGCAGCAAGCCCAAGGCATTGCCGAAGATCTCACCAAAAGTCAAATTTCCTTCATTCATTTCATCAATGCAGACGAAGAAACGATCGATCAGGTGATTTGGTCGCAGCGTACCCTGGATCACTACGGTCAATCCCCCGATGACAGTCATGCCCCAATTCGTGAAGTCAGAATTTGGGCCGAGGCCCTGCGCCAGCGTCAGCCCGTTGTTTGCAATGATTATGAAAGTGATCCCCACAAACAGGAACTCCCGGAGGGACCTGCGGTCTTACATCGTTTCCTGTCTGTCCCAGTGATTGAAGATGGCAAAGTGGTTATGGTGACGGGGGTTGGCAATAAAGCCAGCGACTATACCGGTCTAGATGTGGAGACAGTACAACTCCTTGCCAATCAAATTTGGCGCACTATTCAGCATTATCGATCGTTGCAAACTTCCCGTCTCTTGGCTGCGGTGGTGGAGTCTACGGATGATGCGATTCTCACGAAGACCCTGGACAGCCAGATCACCAGTTGGAACAGCGGTGCCGAGAAGCTCTTGGGCTATTCAGCAGCAGAAATTGTTGGAAAATCGACTTTAATTCTCTTCCCGCCTGGACAGGAAGAGGAGGAAACTCAAATTGTAGAACGGCTTACACACGGACAGGACATTCATCACTATGAAACGGTTCGCGTCCACAAAAATGGGACGCCCATTAATGTTTCTTTGACGGTTTCTCCCCTGAAAGATAGGACTGAGCAGGTGGTGGGGCTCTCGACCATTATGCGAGACATTACGGAACGCAAACAGGCGGAGCAGCAGATCCTGGCGGAAATGCACCAACGTCAACTCTTAATTAACCAATTGGAACGGGCAAAAGAACGGTTGGAAGAAAGTAATCAAGAACTCCAGAACTTTGCCTATGTCGCTTCCCATGATTTACAGGAACCGCTGCGTAAAATTCAGGCCTTTGGCGATCGTTTAAACCAAACTTGTCAAGACTCTCTTTCTGAAAAAGGGCAAGATTATTGGCTCATTAGGGTATAATATGCTTCTGTATCTTTAATCACATTTTGTTTTATGCTAACTTCCAAACCCATCCTAACTGAAATTCTGAACCTTCCCGGCGTTGACGTAGAAGATTACTGT
>JBEAPM010000333.1:0-17566 GCA_041164445.1 Cyanobacteriota bacterium | reverse complement strand
GCGCGATCGTATGGATTATGTTTTCCATTCCGTTGAAGAATTGAAGGAAGTTACCCGTCTCCCCATTCTGGGTCTACTACCCCACTGTCGGGATATCGAACAACTCCAGACCGGGTTAGCGGCTTCTGTGGGACAACAGGGCAGTCAGATTTCTGCTCTGTACAGACAACCGGAAGAGACCTACAGCAGTTCTCCCTTCCAAGAAGCTTTTCGAGTCCTCTATAGCAACTTAAAGTTTTTAAGTTCGGATACCTCGATTCGCTCCGTTGCGATCAGTTCTTCCTTGCCTGGAGACGGGAAATCCACAACCTCCCTCTATCTGGCCCAGGCTGCTGCGGCCATGGGACAGCGGGTTTTGATAGTGGATGCAGATATGCGTAGACCTCAAGTGCATAGCCGCTTGGGGCTCAGTAACATGAAAGGGCTCAGTAACATTTTGGCCAGTGGCTTGTCCGCTGACGATGTAATTCAGCTCGCCGATGCAAACCTGTCCATTCTCACCGCTGGGCAAATTCCCCCCGATCCCACTAAGCTGCTCTCTTCGCACCGCATGGCCAGTTTAGTGGAGCAGTTTGAAAACTCCTTTGATTTAGTCATCTACGACACACCCCCGCTGTTAGGGCTAGCGGATGCCAGTCTTTTGGCAGCCCATACGGATGGCTTAGTTCTAGTGGTAGGTTTAGGCAAGACCGATCGCTCCGCATTTGACAACGTGTTAGATCATCTTAAGCTTTCCGCTGTACCTCTGCTGGGTTTGGTGGCCAATGGCATTACTATTAACTATTCCAATGGTTACTACTATTACAGGAGCTACTACAACAATCGTCCGGATGAGGCTAAGGAAAAAGTTGCTCGTTTAGCCGAGCATAATTAAAGATTCTCAGCACAGCGGTGGGTAGTGCTGATCTAACGAGGGGCTGTCATCCGTTAGCGATGAAACCGCTATACTCTGATTGTTTCAGCCCCTAGCTTAAAATTGGGGCAGACCAACAGTCCTAGCTAATGACCTCCGTAATGGGTCTTTTTCTCTCAGCCATACCACATTTACTCAAAACCTATGGGGATAGACGATCGCTCGAAGGACTGGAATTGGCCCCTTTGGCCGATCGTGCCCCTTTATCCCTACGGTCAACGGCGGACCCTGCGACGAGAAGTTGTGCGGGAACAAGTTTGGGTCTTTGAACAAATTCAAGGCATTTTTTATGTGACGGTTCCCATACGGATGACCGTCATTCGTTTAGAAACCGGAGGGCTATTAATCTACGCGCCCGTAGCCCCCACCAAGGAATGTCTTGCTTTACTGAGGGATCTCACCGCGCAGTATGGGGATGTTCAATTCATTGTCTTTTCAACGGCCTCTGGTATTGAGCATAAAGTGTTTGTCCCTCCCTTTGCCCAAAGATTTCCCCAGGCAAAGATTATCGTCGTTCCCCACACCTGGAGCTTTCCCCTTAATTTGCCCTTACCTTGGCTGGGTCTGCCACAGCAACGCACTCAAGTACTATCCGACCAGCAGCCTTCTCCCTTACCGTCAGAATTTGACTGGGCAGTATTAGGCCCCGTGACCTTAGGGTTAGGGGATTTTGCAGAAATTAGCCTGTTTCATAATCCGTCCCGATCGCTTTTAGTGACAGATGCTTTAATTTCCATACCGGCAAACCCACCGGAAAGTGTACAACTCGATCCCTATCCCTTGCTCTTCCATGCCCGGGAGAGTGCGGTAGAGCCAGTGGAAGATACCCCAGCAAATCGCCAAAAGGGATGGCAGCGTATTGTCCTCTTTGCCTTTTATTTTCGTCCCCAAACCTTGGGGGTGTTAGCCAATACCACGGCCCTACGCCTAGCATTCCGCTCCCCCGATCGCTCCCGCCGCAATTATTTTGGGTGGTTACCCTGGGAATGGACTGAACAATGGCCGCGATCGTTTCAAGACCTGCAGCAAAACGGAACTGTTCAAGTTGCTCCCATTTTGCAAACCCTGATCCTCAATCGAGATTTAGCCGCAGTCGATCGCTGGTTAGATCAAGTCAGTCAATGGCCCATTGAGCGCTTAATTGCGGCCCATCTAGATGCCCCCGTTCCCTTGACCCCCTCCACCTTAAGAGCTGCCTTCAAAGTACTCGATCGACCGTCCAGCAATCCTGATTTTCAGTTTTTGCAAAGTCTCAACGATCGTTTAACCCAGTGGAGGATTACCCCTCCGGTTCCTGAGCGGAAAAGTGTGAAGACCGGACTGTAGCAGACGGCTTGCCGTCCGCCACAATGAATGGACACTCGATTTAATAACTCGGTTCGTTACCAGGAGTCCATTTGATATTGCAGCCAATGCTCGGTTTTTGCTTGGAGTCAATAGGCTGTCCCCTTAAGGCGGCATCGATCGCTGCCCGTAGGTCTTGGCCGTTGACGGGATGACTATTGCTGGGACGGCTGTCATCTAATTGTCCTCGGTAGACCAGTTGAAACTGGGCGGTAGGGTCGTCCTTGGCAAAGAGGAAAAAATCGGGGGTACAGGCGGCAGTGTAAGACTTGGCCACGGCTTGGCTGTGATCAAAACAGTAGGGAAACACAAAGCCCAAGCGTTCTGCCATGGCCTTGAGGTGTTCCGGCCCATCCTGGGGATGAGTTTGCAGACTATTGGAACTAATGGCTACCATACCAAAGGAGCGATCGGCGTAGTCCCGCCCCAGTTGAGCGAGTTCCCCTTCAATGTGTTTGACAAAGGGGCAATGGACGCAAATAAAGGTAATCAGTAAGCAACGACGATCGCTAAAGGTCTGGAGCGAAATAGTATGGCCAGAGACCACATCCGACAACTGAAAATCCGGGGCAGGGGTGCCGAGGGGGAGCATGGTGGAAGGAGTTAAAGCCATAATTGAATTTAGATTTTGAGAATTCTGAGATAAGGTTTTTGAGTCTTAACGGCATCTTATCCTGTCGGGCACCTTTCTACAGCCGTTACAATGGCTAAGATTCTGTTACTGTTTGTTACTCTAATTCATGTCTCGCCGTAAGCTTCGTAAATCCAAACATTTAATCCAACTGATTGAAGGGATCACTGCCCTAGTTGCGGCTAGTAATTTAACTTTTGTCCTGTTTGATTTGAGCTATATTTCCCTGCGCAATGTCTGGCAGCAGGGCAAGATTCCTTTGCTCTATACCGAAATTTCCCTCAAGCCGATCGTGACTTGGTACGATCCCTATAAGGGGATTGAGGCCAATTCCGATGTGCAAGGGTATCTCGATCTGCTCGATCGCTTAGAGATCCAAATTCGTAATACGGGGTTGAAATCCCAAGAAACTGTGCAAATTGTTGCGGCCTTGCAGCTCAAGAGTCTGCAAATGATTGATGAAGATCCCTTTCAACTGACGGGTCAGGTTGGCACCTTAGAAAAAATTCAGAACCTGATGCGAGGACGCTTAGACTCCGATTCTTCCAAGGATGCTTTTCGCAAATTTTGGACGATCGCTTACTTAAGCCAACTTCCTACGGAGGAGACGGAAGGCCCGTTAATCTGGTTCAACAGCAGCGTTCGTCCTCTCATGGAGCGATCCAATTACATTCGCAAAATTGGCATAACGGGAGAGTTTATTAACGACTTCTGGCGCATCGATCGTTGGTTTACGCTCTATTGTTTTATCCCAGAATTAGTGATTCGGATTCTCTTGATTCGTTGGCGACATCCCAGCTTAAACCTACTGGATGCGGCGCTGTGGCGATGGTATGACTTTGTGCTCATTGTGCCCTTTTTCCCTTGGTTGCGCGTGATTCCGGTGGTGATTCGGCTACAGGGATCGGGGTTGGTGGATTTTGAACCGATTCGGGCTCAGGCCAGCCGAGGCTTTGTGGCCGCGATCGCCGGGGAGTTGATTGAAGTGATTGCTCTGCAGGTCATTAACCAACTACAGCGATCGATTCAGCGGGGGGAGGTGACGCAATGGATGCTTCAATCGAGCCAACAGGAATACATTGATCTCAATGATATTAACGAAATTCAAGAAATTTCCCGACAACTGGCCCGCATGGCCGTGTTCCAAGTGCTGCCCCAAGTTCAACCCGATGTGGCTAACTTACTGAGCCGCAATGTGGAAATGGCCCTGCAGGAATTCCCCCTCTACCAATCCCTCAGTCGCTTGCCCGGTTTTCAAACCTTTCCCGAACAGATTACGAAACAACTGAGTCTGCAACTCTCGGGGTTCATTACTCAGGTCTCGCAAAATACCTATAACACCTTGACCACTGATGATCCAGTCATTACTGAACTGATCGATCGTTTAGCAGAAAATATTCGTCAATCCTTTGCCGCGGCCATACTAGAGCAATCTACCCAGGAGGAATTGCAATCGCTCATTTCTGCCTTTTTAGAAGAAGTCAAAGTTAACTATGTTCGCCGCTTAAATGAAGAAGACTTTGACAATCTTTTGGAAGAAGCCAAACAATTAAGCCAGCGGCTCTAGGCTATCAACTTAAGGTGGAAAGCCCGGGTCTAAGGCTAAAACCTTAGCGGGGAGTTCCCACAGAAAGACTGGCGGGACTGATCACCTGTCCTTGCTGGGTGAGGATACTCGAAGGACTTTCTGTACCGGGGCGAGGCTCCACGACCGGTAACTTTTCTAAATAATCATAGCTAGCCCGGGCCATTTGCCGGATTAATTCCTGGGCACGATTGTCGTTAAAAGGACGCTCCACCATTATAGTGGCTAAGTACCGTTTGCCATTGGGCATATCAATTAAGCCAACATCCCCGACCAAGGTGCCAATATCCCCCGTTTTATGGGCGATCGTTGCCCCTTCTCCTAAACCTTGAGGGAGTAACGTATCGGTGACCGGAGTCCGCATAATAGCGAGAAGACGATCGCGAGACCGTAGGGAAACTAGGTTACCTTGTTCCACTAAGGACATCAGGGTGACTAAATCTTTAGGGGTTGAAATATTGGTTCCTTCTAGATCCGGGAGCCACTCATTCAAAACCGTATGCTGCAATCCCCATTGTTGAAACCGCTTATTTAAAGCCTCAATTCCCCCTAAGCGATCGATGAGCATATTCGTTGCCGTATTATCGCTAATCCGAATCATTTCCTCAGCGGTTTCTAAGGCGGTAAATTGAGTCCCTACCGGCAAATATTGCATATCACCCGCATGGGGAGCCACCAAATCCTCACGCATCGTTAACTTTTCCGTTAGATCAATCTTGCCCGCATCTACATCTTGGAAAAAAGCCACTAAAACGGGGACTTTAATCATACTGGCCGTGGCAAAGGATCGCTCTCCATTAATTTGAGAATAGTTCCCCGTATCTAAATCCACAATAAAAGAGCCCACTACTAAATCTGACTCTTGGGCCGCTAACTTTTCCAGTTGTTGCGTTAGATCGCCTAGATTGGATTTTAAGGCCAGGGGATTTTTGGCCAAAACAGGGATTAGCTTATTGTCCGAATTTCCGGAATCCCCTTCACGTGCCTGGCCGTCTGTAGTTTCCGCTGCCAGTTGATAGTTGGGATCTAACGCCGCCAACAGCGTCCCGGCAATGACCCCCAGACCCACCCCCAGAATTAAGAGCCGAATACCAAAGAGAACGGGTAACGGTAAACGTTTCGAGCGCGATCGTCCCTTGGTCTTGCTGGGTTCCCGCAGACTTGTCTCAGCCCCAAGCTCAGGAGCACTGGCAGACACTGAACTCGGTACAACCTGAAATTGATTCTGACGGTCACTCCGTGAAGATCGACGGCGGGCGTTACGGGACGAACGACTCAAGGTGGTCATAGGAGAAGAGGAGGTGCTATCGGGGTGAGGATGGCCAGGCTTAAATTTCCTGCGGGATGACGGGTTCCGAGAAGTCGCTGACCGGAGCTTTGGAGTGGAGTGTACCGGATTTTGGCGCTTTCGCAAGGGGGAAGCAGCAGAAATTCCCAATTGGGACGGAGTATGACGGGAAAACAGCAGATGAGGGGGGGGAGGATTGGGGGAAACGGGACGGGGTGCAAAGGGATTAGGGCGTGGAGACACCCCCTGAGCCTGCGATGCCCCAAAGGAGGGAAGATCGATAGGGGCCGGTTTGGGGGATCGGGCCATGCCGGACGTGGGCTCCGTCGAGGGTGATTCGGGAGGTTCTGGAAAGGGGGATAGGGGCGTAAAGGGCATGGCGATTCAGAAAGTAGGGAAGCTTATGCTTAACGCTGTTGCAAAGCCCACTCCGTTTGCCGCAGGATACCTCTCAGCATAGCAACTTCCCGATCGGACAAGTTTGCCCGCTGGTACAGATGGCGAAATTTTTCCATGCGACGGTTGGCGGTATGGGGATAAAGATAGCCGATCCGTAGCAAAAGATGTTCGAGTTGCTGATAATATCCTTCTAATTGTTCCCACGTTGCCGGCAAGTTGGCCTGGGGCAAGGGCAAGTTTGCCCGGACAGATGGCTTTTCCAATGGCTCTGGCACGATCGTTTGGGCTTGGCATTCCGCTTGAAATAATTCGTAACAACATACCCCCACGGCCTGGGCCAAATTGAGGGAAGCATACTGGTCGCTGGTGGGAATTTCTAGTACCTGATGGGCTTGGCACAGTTCCGAGTGGGTTAGCCCCCGGTCTTCGCGCCCAAAGAGCAGGGCCAACTCCAAGCGATCGGGCAGGGATGGATGCTGAAGATGGGCAAAGCAGTCTCGGGGAGAAACCAAGGGAAAAGGAATCGCATCGGATCGTCCCGTTGTGGCCATTACATAATGGCAGCCTTCCAGGGCTTCATTGAGGGTGTCCACCTGAATTGCCCCCAAAAGGACATCCTGGGCATGGACAGCCATTTGCCGAGCCTGATCCCCGCAGGGATCACATTGGGGACGAACCAGAATTAACTGCCTCAAACCAAAATTTTTCATGACCCGGGCAATCGAGCCAATATTGAGGGCCCCCGCAGGCTCTACAAGAATAATCCGGGTCTGCTGTAGAATAGAACCAATTTTAGCTTGACCTTTAGACTGACCTGACTGACTATGATTGCTCATGCCCCTGCCACAAGTTCCGATTCTGAAACAACCATGAATATCGAGAAATTAGGGTTACCGGTTACGATTATTACAGGTTTTCTGGGTAGTGGTAAAACTACACTGCTGAATCATATTTTAACCAATCAGCAGGGGGTTAAAACGGCAGTATTAGTGAATGAATTTGGTGAAATTGGCATTGATAATGAGTTAATTATTTCCACCGGAGATGACATGGTGGAACTGAGCAATGGTTGTATCTGTTGCACTATTAATAATGATTTGTTGGATGCGGTATACCGAGTTTTGGAACGCAATGATAAGGTTGATTATCTGGTGGTAGAAACCACGGGTTTAGCGGATCCCTTACCGGTTGCCCTCACTTTTTTAGGCACAGAACTGAGGGATATGACCCGCCTCGATTCGATCGTGACCTTAGTGGATGCGGAAAATTACAGTGTGGATTTGTTTAATAGTCAAACCGCCTTCAATCAAATTTTGTATGGCGATATTATTTTGCTGAATAAGACCGATCTCGTGGATGAAGCCGATTTAGATTTATTGGAAGTTAAAATTCGGGACATCAAAGCTGATGCTCGGATTCTGAGAACAACCCAGTCTCAAGTAGCTTTGCCCTTGATTTTAAGTGTGGGTTTATTTGAGTCTGATAAATATTACGATCGTGCGGAAGCGCCTTCAGGCGATCATAATCATGGGCATCACGATCATGAGCATCACGAGCACGAGCATGCCGATCACTCCAATTGCGATCATGACCATGGGCATTGTACCCACGACCATCATGACCCTGACCACCATGACCATAACCACCATGATCATGACCACGACCATCATGATCATGCGAGTCACATTGAAATGGAAGGGTTTACCTCCATTTCCTTCCAGAGCGATCGTCCCTTTGCGATTCGTAAATTTCAGTCTTTTCTAGATAATCAACTTCCCTCTAGCATCTTCCGCGCCAAGGGGATTCTCTGGTTTGATGAAAGCGAACGGCGACACGTTTTTCACCTCAGTGGCAAGCGCTTCACCTTAGATGACACGGATTGGGCCGGCCCCCGCAAAAACCAACTAGTGCTCATTGGTCAAAACTTAGATCAGGATCTCCTGCGTCAACAAATTGAAGCCTGTTTGTGTGAGCCCTCACGCTAATTTCTGGCATTAGCCCCGTCTGCGATGCGGGATCACGTAGACTATAAGCAAAGCTCAGGATCTGCCCTCAGCGCTAGTAGGGTTTCCTGAGCAGCCCTAATCCCATCCGATCTCATCCTGCGACTTTTTCTTAATTCCCTAGGTATTATGACTCTCCGCGATCGTTATGAAGCTGTTATTGGCTTGGAAACCCATTGTCAATTAAGCACCGCTACGAAGATTTTTTGTCACTGCTCTACCAGCTTCGATAGTCCGCCCAATACCAATATCTGTCCGGTTTGTACAGGAATGCCGGGAGTTTTACCGGTGCTCAACTCTACGGTCTTGGAATATGCCGTCAAGGCGGGCTTAGCCCTCAACGGGACGATCGCTTCCTACAGTAAATTCGATCGCAAGCAATATTTTTATCCCGACCTCCCGAAAAACTATCAGATTTCCCAGTATGACCTGCCCATTGTGGAACACGGTTCCATTGAAATTGAATTAACGGACGATAAGGGTAAACCCCTCTTAGATGAACAGGGCCATGCCCTAACTAAAACCATTGGCATTACCCGGCTCCACATGGAAGAAGATGCGGGGAAACTGGTTCATGCCGGTAGCGATCGTCTCGCGGGCTCCACCCATTCCAAAGCAGACTACAACCGGGCAGGGGTTCCCCTCGTGGAAATTGTCTCGGAGCCCGATCTACGCACCGGGCGCGAAGCGGCGGAATATGCCCAGGAATTACGGCGTATTATGCGCTACCTCGGGGTCAGTGATGGCAACATGCAGGAAGGTTCCCTCCGTTGTGATGTCAATATTTCCGTGCGGCCTGTAGGCCAAACTGAATTTGGCACCAAGGTGGAAATCAAAAACATGAATTCCTTCAATGCCATTCAGCGGGCCATTGAATATGAAATCGATCGACAAATTGAAGCGATCGAAGCAGGAGAACCGATCGTCCAGGAAACCCGCCTCTGGGAAGAAGGGGCTCAGCGCACGCGCACCATGCGGATCAAGGAAGGATCCAGTGATTACCGATATTTTCCAGAACCCGATCTCACTCCCCTTGAGGTGTCGGCGGAACAATTAGAAGAATGGCGATCGCAATTGCCCGAACTGCCCGCCCAGAAACGGCACCGCTATGAATCAGAACTAGGCTTATCCCCCTACGATGCCAGAGTCCTCACCGACGATCGGGCGGCGGCGGAATATTTTGAAGCGACCTTAGCGGCGGGGGCCGATGCCAAACAAGCGGCGAACTGGATTATGGGAGATATTGCCGCCTATTTCAACACCAACCGGGATCTCAGCTACGGGACTTTGCCCCTGAAAGCCGCCGAACTTGCGGAATTGATTGCCTTAATTGATCAAGGCACCATTAGCGGCAAGATTGCCAAAGAGATCCTGCCGGAGTTATTACAGGAGGGCGGCTCTCCCCAGGCCCTTGTGGAAGCCAAAGGCCTCACCCAAATTTCTGACCCGGCCCAGATTAATGCCATCATTGATGAGTTATTGACTGCCCATCCCAAGGAACTCGAGCAATATCGTGAGGGTAAGACAAAGCTACAGGGTTTCTTTGTGGGTCAGTTAATGAAAAAAACCGGAGGCCGGGCCGATCCCAAACTCGCCAATCAGTTATTGGTGCAAAAGCTACAAGGCTAAGGTCATTTCCAACAAAGGGTGTACCTCTCACTGGCTGTCTTGACTTTGGGGAGTACCTTATCCAAGCCATTCCGAGGAATCAGGTCTTAAGATCTTGAGGTAGAGAGGTGGATAGCCGTTTCCTTGTAAATATGTTTAAATGTAAATCCATACATTGGCTTGGAGGGATTGGAGACGATCCCTGGAAAATCTCGTCTTGGTGCAAACCGGGTTCACGCTGTTAAAAAATCTGCGGATCCCACTCTAGACACCCTGAATCTCATTAGAGATCACAGACGCTTTCGTGATCATCCTTGATGATGGGTGGGGGGGTACATCTCCTGAAGTCACAATCCATAAGTCTTCTGGAAGCTTCTGGAAATTGTAATTAGGGTCTACAGGGTTGCTTAAAGCAGAAAAGGAGGCGCAGAGTGTCGCATTGTCCCATTGATTTTATTGTCTTTCATCAGAGGTTCCCTGGGACAACGGGGCATAGTAAAAGGCCTGTGGAGTCAAAGCGACGGGGACTGAGATCACTCAGTTGAGTTGGCGGGCGATGTGGCAGGAGCGCTTTAAGGTAACTAAAGGGACAATTCTGCAAGATGAGGTCATTTGTAAGACGATCGCTCAGTCCTGTCAGCATCTGGATCTAAACTTGTCTTTTCAGGTCTCCCAAAATGCTCCCTATCTTGATGTGTGCCTGAATCGGTCTGTGGGTGGCGTTCCTGATTACTTTACGATTACGACCCGTGTAGCGAAAACGATCGCAAAATTAAATCTAGAAAATGTTACCTACATTGTTTTCTCTAGTCATCTTGTCGGTGCTCTAAACCCTGATTGGGAATGTTGTATAGCAATTCGTGATTTTGTTCAGAAACCTCTAATGCGTAATTCTAATGAAATGGTAACACCACAAGTACTACCGAACAAAAGTCCGGCTTGGCCATACGCCTCAATTCAATCCCCCCCTGAGGAGATTGTTACGGATCAGGATCATTTGCGACCAGATGACTACTTGAACAAAGCAGATTTTAGGCGCTACTGTTTTGTGGACGATCGCAGCCAATTAACCACCGATTGTCCAGAAGTCTGCCCCAAAGTTGCCAAGGCCCTCACCATTTTGCACCGTTTTCCCACCCGAGGTAAACATCGTGTTTTGCCTTTAGTGGGGCAAATTTTTGATGGCGATCGGGGCGTGGTCTTCACTCATTTGCCAGTCCCGGTTCAGGAATGGTTTGAATACGTGCTCACCTTCACTGCAGCCGAGATTGAAGGGGCCCGGTTTTGGTTTAGTCGATATTGCCAGGACATGAAGGCTACGCTCTGGGAGATGAAGCGTTTATTAAACGAAACCGCACCCCAAGAGGATCAAGAACTCGAGGAAGCGCCCCACAACGCTGCAGCGGATCTGAGTTTGAGTCTTCAGGACACCTCTACCCCGTCCTCCTGCCGCACCCTAGCGGATCTAGACCGTTATCGTGCTGTTTTTGAGCAGTGCTATCAACAGGAAGACTTTGACAAAGCTTTTGATATTCTCCAGGAATGTGATGAGTTTTTAACCCTTCAGGGGCACTACACCCTGCGCCTAGATCTCTATGGAAAATTGGTACTTGCCTACCAGCGACAAGGAGATCCTACAAATTGGAAATATGGGGTTTCTCTGACGAGTTTAGGGAATGCCTATTATGCTCTAGGAGAATATGCCAAGGCCATCAATTTCCATCAACAATACTTAAATATTGCACGATCTACTGATGATCAAAAAGGAGAAGCGGCATCCCTCGGGAATTTAGGTAATGCTTACCGCTCCCTCGGAAACTATAGCAAAGCGATCGAGTGTTTTGAACGAACATTAGAGATAACCACTACCATTGGCGATCGTAAAGGAGAAGCTAATTCTTATGGTGGCTTAGGCAATGCGTATTATTGTCTCGAAAGCTATGGTAAAGCGATCGAATGTTTTGAAAAATACTTAGATTTGGCCCAAACGATCAGCGATCCTCAAGGAGAAGCAAATGCCTACGCTGGTCTAGGGAACGCCTATTACTCCCTTGGGGGATATAGTAAAGCGCTGGAATTTCATAAACGCCACTTAGAGATTGCCCGGGAGATTGGTAATCGCAAGGGAGAAGCTTCCTCCTTAGGGAATTTAGCCAATACCTATTATTTTCTGGCAGAGTATGAAAAAGCGATCGAATTTCACCAAGAATCTTTGGGCATTAAACGGGCCATGGGGGATTGTCGAGGAGAAGCTGCATCCTTGGGCAATTTAGGGAATGTCTACGATGCCCTAGGGGACTACATTAAAGCCATTGAGTTTCATCAACAACATTTAAACTTGGCGCGGGCCCTCAGCGATCGACGGGGAGAAGCGAATGCTTGTTTTAACTTAGGCTTGGCCCTAGCCAATGCCCATCGGCCGGAAGAAGCACTGCGAGCTTTTGGCAATGCCCGTGAACTGTTTGCCAACCTTGCCGTCCCGTCCTTGGTGGCTCAAAGCGATAGTCTCATCGAGGAATTAACTCAGCATCTCTCTCAACAGAAGCCAACTAAACCACACTTTTCTCAGCGTATTCGGGAATGGTTTCTCTAGGGCAGGTCATCACTTAAGTTCAGACTCCTTTAGGATTGCGGTATACTGCAACGTAAAGTGAGCGATCGTCATTGAAACATGAAGGTATTCTTGCTGTGGCGACATCTATCTCAGGCTTTACGCCGTATGATTTCGCTCTTATTTTGGTTTACCCTAAGCTTTGGACTGACCACTGTTTTTCCGGTATGGGCAATGGCAGAAATGATCACGGCGGCGGGTATCCATCCTCAATTGCTGCTACAGGACATACTGCAATGGATTAATCATCTCGGGGCGATCGGGGCGATCGTTTTTATTGGCCTGTACATCGTTGCTACAGTGGCATTTTTACCGGGATCGATTTTAACCCTAGGGGCAGGAGTCGTCTTTGGGGTGGTTCAAGGCTCCTGCTATGTCTTTATCGGGGCCACGATCGGGGCTATTCTCGCTTTTTTAGTGGGACGTTATGTCGCTCGGGGATTTGTGGCTCAAAAAATTGCAGGGAACGATCGTTTTAAGGCCATCGATCGGGCTGTGGGAGAAGCCGGATTTCAAATCGTCTTGCTGACTCGTCTTTCCCCCGTTTTTCCCTTTAACCTGCTCAACTATGCCTATGGCTTAACCCAGGTCAGCCTTAAGGACTATAGCTTGGGGTCAGTGGGGATGATTCCCGGTACCATTCTTTACGTCTATATTGGCTCTTTATTTAGCAACCTAGCAGAACTCTTTGCCAACTCAGGAGAACGATCGAAAACACCCTTGGAATTAGGATTATACGGGGTTGGTTTGGTCATCACGGTGGTGGTGACGCTCTATGTCACCCAGATTGCCCGTAAAGCGCTGCAGGGCAAGATCTCCGAGTTAGACTCTTAATCCAGTGGGATAATTCTCTGAAAGTTGCTGACGTTGCTGGTCTGCGGGTACTCTGGAACACCCCCTCATGCGATGCGTCTCTCAGGACTGTAGAAGCTGAGTATCCTCACACGGATTCCTCAATTCCTCCAATTCAACCGTAATAAGTAGCCTTTAACGCCAAAGAGTGCTAAAGAAAGAGCAACAAAAAAGATCCTCGATACAGATGGTGAGTTTTGGCTGCCTGTATTGCGGGGGTGCCTTTTGTTGATAGTCCATGTTGTTAGTTGATATGGCTAGCCCTTATTGTTAGCCCCTATTGCTAGCCCACATTTGATTCTGCCAAGGATAAGGAGATGTCTATGTCTATGCGGGTGCGAATTACCCAAGCGATCGTCTCAGCGGTTGCGGCCGGAATAAGTGTCCTGGGAATGGTTCGGCCAGGAGCGTCCCAGAGTTTCAATCAAGAAGAAATTGCAAATCCCAATCGCGTCATTGCGGTTGCTTCACCGATCGGGAATGGCAGTTCCCATCAACTTTTGCTCATTGAGCAACTGAGCGATCAGCGCCCCTGTTGGTCTGAATCTGGCACCGCCCCAACGATCGTTAATCCGCTCCTCTTGACCTTTGACTTTACAGGGGTGTGTTCCCGGTTTTTAGACTCAAACGGGTATTCCCTGCGCATGGCGGGACAAGATTTAGGGCTAAACTACCGCTTAAGTGTGATTCGTAGCGGCAATGATATGCTCCTGGTGGGGCGTAACCCCCTCAACCGCAGAGATCCCGTCGTGGAAATTGGCCGCACCAATGGCATTACCACAGACTTCGCTAAAATTATCCTCAATCCAGGCTGGCGTTTTACCCGCCGCAGCTATCAGGGGCAGACTTTAGGACATATCTATCTCACGAACGATCGCTCCTTAGCTGAAGTAGCCGGTAGTGCCCCGGTGCAGATTCCCTCTCCCCGGCCCACTCAACCCACAACGCCCCCTCAGCCTACAGTCCCTGCCCAGCCAACCGCTCCCGCCACCGGGTTTGGGGATATTAGTGCAGATATTTACCGTAATGAAATTCAGGTCGCAGTGTCCAGAGGCTTTGTCAGCGGTTTCATGGAGGATAATACCTTCCGTCCCCTAGATCCCTTAACCCGTGAACAACTGGTATCCTTGGTCTTGGAAGCCTTGCAGCGCTTGCCGGGAGGAGCTTTTCCGATACCGCCTCAAGCGACAGGCAATCCCTATGGGGATGTTCCTGCCAATCGCTGGAGCGCAGCTAAAATCCAATATGCCCAACAGATCCAACTCGTTCAAGGGTATCCCGATGGCACCTTTAAGCCCGCCCAAGCAGTGTCCAGAGCGGAACTGATCGCCGTACTGCGCAACGCCTCTATTTATGGACAACTGTTGCAACGGCAAGGGAGCAGCTTAATTCCCCGGCAAGCCCCCTTAAATTTCTCGGATATTAACGGCCATTGGGCCCAACCCACCATTATCGAGATGTCTAGCTTCTGTCAGGTTGCCACTCCCTTTAATGAACAAGGTGAGCAATTTTTCCCCAATGCTGCCGCACAGCGTAACTATGCTGCCGCCGCAACTCTGCGGATGCTCAACTGTCTGGAATCCCCCACCAATTAAGAGTACCCAGACAAGAAGAGGCATGGTGGCGATCGGCTACGCCGATCGCCACCATGCATTACACCCGTCCTAGGACGCAGCGGGGTTGCTCGACCGGGGAGAGTCACTACTGTGCAAAGCTGGAAAAGGGTCAAATTGGGTAGATGAACTGTTCTGGAAACTGTGATGGAGACGATCGCAGAAGCGAAGCAAGGTTTTCATGCTCCCGTCTTCTGCGTATAATTCCAGATAAGCCAACTTGGTTCCTGCTCTCCCCATTCCTGCTACCCGCATGACTGCACTACTCTCTCTGCCTCCCTCTACCCATCCCTTAGCGTCCCATATTCATCGTTTAGAATCTGGTGAGGCGATGCTGAAGGATACCCCGACCAATTTGTTAGAAGTGGTGGGAATTCTCAAGAGTTATGGTGTTGTTTTAGATGCCTATTCTATTAATCTAAACTATATTGCCGAACATCAATTTTTAGTATTATTCCCATTTTTTAAATATTTCAACGGTGATATTAACTTTTCTAAATTACTGAAACATTGGTGGCACGATCGTATTAATTATGAATATGCTGAATACTGCATGAAAGCAATGTTATGGCATGGTGGGGGCGGACTGGCCGACTTTTTAGATAGCCCGGAATTTAACGCTTTAGCCAAGGAAGCGATCGAAGCAAAAATAGCGGATAATTTTCTCATACGCCGTGTGCATCAAGTCTTTCCGGAATTTTTGTTAGAGCAAGTGCGTCAACTCGCCACCTACAGCGGCTTAGGACAGTTTTGGCGGGTCATGGCAGACATCTTTTTAAGTTTGTCCGATCGCTATGATGCGGGGGAAATTCAATCGATTCCAGCAGTAGTGGAGCATATTCTCAATGGCTTAGTGGCAGATGCCAATCGCCCCATTACCTATGCCGTCAACATCAAAGACCAGTCCTACCCCATTTTACCCTCCTCCCAAGGGCTGACCTTTCTCATGGATACCGCTGTTCCCTACGTGGAAGCGGTCTTTTTCCGGGGCACGCCTTTTCCCGGCACCATCTCCTACAATGCCCAAGCCTACCAAATTCCCTTTAACCAATCTGAATTTACCTACGGTGCCCTCTACGCTGATCCCTTACCCATTGGCGGAGCAGGCATCCCCCCCACCTTGCTCATGCAAGATATGCGGCATTTTTTACCCGATTACCTCCATAATTTCTATATCAATACCACTCGGCAACTGACGGATTTGCGGGTACAAATTTGTATTAGTTTTCAAAAGTCCATGTATTGCGTCACTACCGCCGCCTTACAAGGTTTGGCTCCCTATCCCTTTACGACAGAAAACCTCCAGGAAAAGGAAGCCAATCGCCGTTACCTAGAGCAATGGATGGATCGCTTCATTACCTCTCGGCTGGAAATGGTCAATCAGTAAATTCTCCGGTACAATGCGAACCTATAGCCTGTCAGGCTTTCCGCTTTCTATTCAGCAATAGGAATTGGGGCGAGCGGCAAAGTCCCCACCCCAATTCATGGATCTAACTGATTGATTGATCTAAATTAATGTATCCTTAACTTTTTCCCCTAAACCTATGATCCCTGGCCAATTATTTGTGGACGAAGGTGACATTCTCCTCAATGTCGATCGTCCTGTTCTTGAACTTGAGGTGGCAAACACGGGCGATCGTCCCGTGCAGGTGGGTTCTCATTACCATTTTTACGAAGTCAACCCCGCCCTTCAGTTCGATCGGGAGGCTGCCCTAGGCTATCGTCTCGATATTCCGGCCGGAACCGCCGTGCGCTTTGAACCTGGGGATACCCGCCATGTTCAACTGGTTGCCTTAGGGGGCAGCCGTCAGGTCTTTGGCTTTAACGGCTTAGTCAATGGCAAGTTGGATGGGTAACGGGGACACTCAGACCACAGACCAACGCAAGCTTCAGCCGTCAGCCCTCACCTCATCGGCTCAGGAACGGGGACGACTGGGGGAAGCCCTAGTGAGCCAATGGCTCCAACAACAGGGTTGGCACATTTTGGCGGAGCGGTGGCATTGTCCTTGGGGCGAGATTGATGTCATTGCCCAAGGGGAATCTGTAAGTGGGGAATCTGGCCAGGGGCTAGACCGCTCCTCCGCCCTCTTGAAAACGATCGCATTTGTGGAAGTGAAAACCCGCAGTCCTAAAAACATAGACGGGGGCGGCGTGCAAGCCATTACCCCTCGCAAACGCCAAAAACTGTGGCAAACCGCAGAACTTTTTCTGGCAGAATTTCCCCAATTTTCCGATTGGAATTGTCGCTTTGACGCAGCCTTGGTGACCTGTGAAAAACTTAAATCGAAGCCAGATCCAGGGGATCCAGTCCAACCCCTGCCCCACATTGAATTAGGCACAGCCTTCTCTTGGCAAGGGCATCGTCTCACCCTGTATCAGTATTTAACCAACATTATTTGACATACTCCCCGACCTAAAGGTGCGAGGATTCTTGACACGTCACAGGGTTATGCTGGCAAGCCAGTCTTACTATCCCTCAGTGTCCGTTTAAGGTCGTGCCGATGCCCCATGCCGACCATTTCTATATTCTTTGCAGCATTCTCATCTCTATCCTGAACAGTGCCACAATTCATGCAAATCACAGTTCTTATGGATAGATCGATTTTGCCCCATCGATACCCACAACAAGAACAAGTCTGACTGGTTGGCTCCCATCGTGAAATTACCCTGAAGTCCCGTCCATACTGATCAGACTTGGCTTCGCATAACACTCTAAACT
>JBEAPM010000332.1:0-3899 GCA_041164445.1 Cyanobacteriota bacterium | reverse complement strand
AAAGTCTAGCGATCGGCTTGGAGGCTAGTCGGGTTGCTATGATGGTTTTTGTTTAATCCTTTGGACAGTTTAAGGTCATGTCCCGAAAAGATAAATTTCATCAAGCGGTCAGGCGAGCTTTAGAGAAAGAAGACTGGTTAATTACCCATGATCCTTTTATCATCCAAATCAGTGAAACAGTGAAACTGAAAATTGACCTAGGGGCAGAGACGGTCTTAGCGGCTCAGCGGAATACTGACAAAATTGCAGTTGAGGTTAAAAACTTTGCTACTGACTCGGAAATTAGTGAGTTCCACACTGCCCTCGGTCAATATCTGAACTATTTACAAGCCTTGGAGATGAAAGAACCCGATCGGGTGTTATATCTTGCAGTACCTCAGGAGACCTACAACGATTTTTTTCAAATTCCTTTTATCCAAACCTCCCTCAAACGTCATTCCGTTAATCTCATCAGTTACAGCCCTCTTCAGGAGACTATTGTACAATGGATAAGCTTCAAGACTATCGAAAAATAATTGTCAATCTCTTAAAAGAACAAGCCCACCCCTATAGCTTTTCCGATGATGTAGACACCGAAATTATTTGTGACCTTGAGCATGACCATTATCAATTAACCTACATTGGTTGGGACAAGGAAGAGCGAATTTTTAGCCTCATTTTGCACCTCGATATTAAAGATGGAAAAATCTGGATTCAACATAATGGAACCGAACTCTCGATCGCTAGAATTCTGACGGAACAAGGGGTGCCTGCTTCAGATATTGTTATTGGGTTTCATTCTCCCTTTAAGCGTCAATTTAGTGGCTATGCCGTTCACTAACAGAAGACAGGGACGGACTAGCGATCGTTTGATCGTGGGTGGAGTAACAGCGATCACAACTCGCTTATAATGACTCGCCCTGACCACTTTAGAATCCACCGAACTTTTGGCGGATCCAGTCCATACCGATAGCCTCATTTTGTTACAGGCAGACAACCTCATCCTACACCTAGAATTTCAGGTAACTCCCAAGCCCGAATTGCCCTTTCGCATGGCAGATTACCGGTTACGAGGTCATCGGCGCTATCCCAACAAACCCATGCGGCAAGTGGTCATTTACCTGCGCCCTTCAAAATCGCCCCTCGTCTATCAAGACACCTTCAACCTAGAGAACTCCTTCCATCGCTTTCAGGTCTTGCGAATTTGGGAACAACCCACGGAAACATTTTTAGGAGCCCCTGGTTTACTGCCCTTTGCTGTGCTATCCCAGACCGCTGACCCGGTGGCAACGCTACAACAGGTTTCCCAACGGCTACAAGCCTTGTCTCCAGGGGATCCACTACCAGAAAATTTAACCGCTTCCACAACAATTTTAGCGGGGTTATTATTAGATCAAGAGCTGATTCAGTCTATCCTCAGGAGGGATGTTATGCGGGAATCTTCGGTGTATCAGGCTATCCTGGCGGAAGGCCGTCAGGAAGGGCTCATGGAAGGTATCAAAGAAGGTATCAAGGAAGGATTAGCCCAAGGATTAGCCCAAGGATTAACCCAAGGATTAACCCAAGGGATTAGCCAGGGGATTAACGAAGGACTTAATCAGGGGATTAGCCAAGGGATTAGCCAAGGGCGGACGGAGGAAGCCCAAAAGTTAGTGTTACGACTATTGCGGCTGCGGTTGGAGTTGGTGCCATCGGGAACCCTGGGTGTTGACCCCGATCGGGTGATGTCGCGGGAGTTGGAGCTACGGTTAGAGCAGTTGTCACTGGTGCAGTGGGAAGCGCTGGGGGAAGCGTTGCTGGCATTTGAAAAGCTGGAGGATTTGCTGGCGTGGTTGGCAGCCCAAAAGGAAACCGGAGTTTAACGATTAGCCTCGATCGCCTCAAGCGTTAAGACTCATGGTGACTCTTTCCAACTCCTCAACTCATTCAGCCAATCCTCAGCCGCTGCCAGCCAGTCGATCGCTGGCGGTTCTGGGGAGGTCTGCTCCGTACCCTCTCCCCGCTCCGTTCCTTCTTCCCGGACAGCCATCAGGTTTTCATGGGATACTGCCCGATCCCGACCATTCTTTTCATTCATAAAATCTCGAATGGGGGCCGATTGTCTGGAGAGTCTTTCTTCGTGGTAGAGAACAAAATTCAGCCTGGTGATCAGATCCGATCGTTCCTGGGGCGATAAGGGTAGTTCTTTCCCCTTATTTTGACTCCACTCCGTTGTAATTCTTTGGCACTCACACCAGTCCCTATAGGCAACCCAAAGCTCATCCAAGGGTTTAGCCATCGTCACCGGAACCGTGCCCCCCTCCGGCCAATCCTGGCACAGATCCGAGCAGAGGAGTATGCCCTGAAGCCTAGCGCCTCCCCCTTCCAGACTGACAACCATATAAGCCAAGGTTCCCGAAGCTAAATCCACCTCCACTACAGATCTATTGTCTTCCGTCGTCTGTACCAGCACCGCTTCCAGCCTGCCCAGGTTCGGTAAGACCACATCAGCAGTAGGATTCAGCAGTTGCACCACGGCATGGTTATGATGGGCAGCGGAGCGATCGACTTCTATGCCATGACTTTCCAGGTAGCGGGTTAGGGCAGCCGCCGCTAGGGTCATCTGGCGAAGGTGTTCCGCAAAGTCGGGGTCGGGGTGTTTTTCGGCCAGTTGATCCGCCCAAGAGCGATCGGCAGCGCCCAGGGGAACCCACACCCCTTGATCCGTTTCATCATCGGGATCAGGGCTTATATCCTCTTCACGGGCTAACCAGGCTTGAAACTCGGGATCATCTTCTAACTCTTCCGTAACCTGAGCTAGGATGTCTTCATCAATCCCATCCTCAAGGTCAGAATGGGAGCGATCGGTGTTGAAATTAGAAAAATCTATAGACATAATCATCTTGAAATCCTGAAATAGTTATGGTTACGTTTTCGGTGAAAGTACTCAATTGGATCTAAAGCAAATCTCGAAGTTCTTCAAAATGGTCTACCAGCCAAGGGGCACAGTGATCCTTATAGAATCGCTCCAGTGTTGTTCGATCGCAATTCCATGCGCTGGCTAAATCTTCCCAATCTTGAACTGGAGGTAAGCGATTGAGAATGACCAATTTTGCATTGATGTGATGCAACCGTTTAGAGCGGGGCTTAAGGTTCTCCAGTTCTTGGAAAAATTCTCCCGTTACAGCTTTTCGCACTGTTTCCCACCAGGGTTGAGATAGTTGAGACGATCGTGGATCTGCTACATTCTCCAAAGGGTTAATCTCTTCCCCAGTTGCAGGATCAGTAGCGATCGGATTGACTATTTTCAAGGAAAGATCTGTAGTCAGAAGTTTTCCATCTTTGTGTTTTTGTAGCTTCTCTTGAAACTTTGAAAACCTCTTCACCAGCCAAGGGAAGCAATGATCTTCATAAAATTGGTCTAGGGTAGTTTGATCACAGTTTAATTGTTGAGCCAGACCTTGCCCGTTTCGGACTGGTAAACGGTTCAGAATGACCTGTTTTGCATTGATGTGATCTTGCCCATCGAGCTTAATATTCTCAAGTTCTTGGGCAAACTCGTCAGCCACTGACCCTCGAATGATCTCCCACCAAGCATTTTTCCCCATCAAGAATTCCTTTTTTTCCTTTGCAACAGTGATTACTGCTCCGCCTAGCCGTATCCCTAGCCATGCCTTAATGGTGGTTTTTTGCTCATGCTTTTGTCTGTAATAGGGATTAAACACAGAATCATTTCCCTTGACTGTGGGCTGACCGCTTAAGCTCAAGTTCAAATACTCCCAAACCCGATGGATTGCCTCATAGAAATCTTCCGGTTCAAGTTTTATGTGATAGGTCGGCTTTTTGATAACCCACTGCTCAAGTTGCGGGTATAGGCTATCGAGCCAAAGCGAAATTTAAAGGCGTGAAGGACAAGGTATAAAATACTACTCAGAAAAAAA
>JBEAPM010000331.1:0-15485 GCA_041164445.1 Cyanobacteriota bacterium | reverse complement strand
CGCTCCCTCAAGGTCGCCGCCTTAGAAGCCATGATGAATGAAGTGCTATCCGCCAGTTGGGATATGCGCTTGGATGGCGAAGATCAACTGCCCCTGTAACCCCATGGAGTCTTTACAACTTGCAATTTCCACCCGTTTAGATGCGCTTTTAGGCCAACGGGCGGTGGAGGAGGGGAAAACCAAGGCCGAAATTATTTGGGCCGCATTGGAATCCTACTTGGCCCCCCAAACTCCTCTAGAACGATCGCTTCAGACCCTAGAGCGTACCCTAAACCATCGCTTCGATCGCCTAGAAAAGCGGCTACAGCAGGAGGCTCGATCCTTCCCGAGCCCAGTGTCTATGCTACCGGCTCAGGCTAACTCAGCCGGAGAGACTCATTCGCAAGAACCCAATTACTTTGAGGAGGAGTATGGGGATGAACCGGACGAAGTTCTCTCGGAATTTTTAGAATTTGCCTCCCCTGCGATTCAACAACTCGAACAGGGCTAGAATCGGTCATGAGTTAGCAATACCCCAACCTAGGGCGCGTCATCAGTTAGGTCTAGAAGCCTTGCGATATCAAGGTTACCGCGCCCGCTTCAGCAAACTAACTAGGGGCGGAAACGACTGCCGTATAAACACTTCAGCGCTAAATGATGACAGCCCCTAGTGCAGCGTCAACGTCCTAATTGTGGAAATCGCCTTGTGGGGTAATTCTTTGAAAAACTTTTCTTCAAATGACGATCGAAACCCTCTCCCTCACCCCCGATCTTTATCAGTACCTGCACCGGATTGCGTTGCGGGAACCGGTAATCCTCCAGCAACTGCGCCAAGAAACCGCAACTCACCCCATGGGCCAAATGCAAATTGCCCCGGAACAGGGACAGTTTATGGCGTTCTTGGTCAAGCTGATGGAGGCGAAAAAAATTCTCGAAATTGGGGTTTTTACCGGCTACAGTAGTCTCTCCATGGCCTTAGCTCTGCCCCCGGAAGGCACTCTGATTGCCTGCGATCGAGATCGAGAAGCGACGGCGATCGCCCAACGCTATTGGCAAGCGGCGGGAGTGGAGGCTCGGATTCAACTCTATCTCGCCCCGGCCTTAGAAACTCTACAAACCTTATTAGCACAAGGGGAAGCAGCAAGCTTTGATCTGGTTTTTATTGATGCGGATAAGCGAAACTACGATCGCTATTACGAATTGAGTTTAGAACTGCTGCGCCAAGGCGGCTTAATCCTCATTGATAATGTCTTGTGGGGGGGCAAAGTCGCGGATCCTCACGTCCGGGATCCCCGTACCGAGGCCATCCGAGCCTTCAATGCCAAACTAGTTCAAGACGATCGGATTGACTTAAGTGTTTTACCCGTCGCCGATGGACTCACCCTAGCCCGCAAACGTTAGCCAGAGCAGACAAACAAGGGCTGTCCACTGAAAGTGAAAAATTTAAGGGAAGAGTTGCCGCACTCTTCCCCAATAAGCTGCTTGCCCCAAAAATCGAGGTTAGGTGACATCCGCCGTTACCCAGGTGCGGGCATCTTGTCCCTCCGCACGGTTAAAAATTAACAGTCCACATTGGGTCAGGGTGCGCTCCAACTCCGGTAAACGAATGGGCTTGGTTAAATAGCCATTCATGCCAGCCTCTCGGCACCGTTCTCGATCCTCTTCCGTGGCATAGGCGGTGAGGGCTACAATCCAGGGGCGCAGATGGTAAGGGCGATCGAACGGAGTGCTATTGCTCCAGGCTTGATTAATAGTTTGGGTGGCGGTGAGTCCATCCATTTCGGGCATCTCTAAGTCCATGAGAATCAAGTTATAGTCACTTTCTCGCACCCGATCCACGGCTTCTTTACCATTACTGACCAAATCAGCTTCATAGCCAATTTTTTTCAAAAGCCGCAGAATCACCTGTTGATTAATGCGGTTATCTTCGGCCACTAAAATTTTTAACTTTTTAGGATCCACAACTTCGGGTTTCACATCATAGTAACTAAAAATGAGATGGAATACCCCAATGCGGATTGAGTCATCATGGGACAGGGGATAAGGCTTGTGGGGAGCGATCGGTTTGTCATTTAAAAAAGTACCATTAGAACTATCTAAATCGGTGAGCCAGTAGGCTTCATTGGCCATGACAATTTGGGCATGACAACGGGATACCATCGTATCTCCCAAGACCAAGCGATTGCCAATACCCCGCCCGATCGTCGTCACTTCTTCATTGAGATAAATAAACTGAGTGGATTCACCTTCCCAGCGCACATCCAATCGGGCCTGACACTTAGGATGATCTCCGGACTCTGACCCCGAAATCGAGGGAATGGTCGGTAAAATGACCTGCACTTCAAAACAAGTGCCGCGCCCTAATTCACTCCGCAGGGTAATTCCCCCCCCCCATTTTTTCCACTAAACGCTTGCAAATGGCTAAGCCTAGACCCGTGCCGCCATAACGGCGGGTAATGGAGGTATCCGCTTGGCTAAAGGACTCAAACAATAACTTTTGATGTTCTGGAGAAATACCAATGCCAGTGTCTTGGACTTGAATCGTTAACTGATGAAGAGGACTCACGGTGGGAGGTGTCAGGTGGGTTTTCTCCGTCGTGGGTTGACTCATCAACGGTTGAGAAAAAACATAAACGCTCACTTCTCCTTCATCGGTAAATTTAATGGCATTACTAATTAAATTCACTAAAATTTGTCGCAGTCGCACTTCATCGCCCTGAAAATGGCTCGACATGTCCGGCATACTATCCCAGGTTAAACCAATCCCTTTCATGGAGGCTTGGGGAGTAAATAAATCAATGGCAGATTTTATACAATCAAACAGGGAAAAGGGCGAAGATTCTAAATCTAGTTTGCCGGACTCAATTTTTGAAAAATCTAAAATATCACTAATGGTATTCAACAGCGCTTCGCTACTATTGCGAATAGTGCCCACAAAGTCTCTTTGTTCTGGCGTTAAAGCGGTATCAGAGAGTAAAGTCACCATCCCTACGATCGCATTGAGGGGAGTCCGAATTTCATGACTCATCACCGCCAAAAATTCACTTTTCGCCCGATTGGATAACTCCGCCATTTGCTTGGCTTCTTCTAAGGCTTTATGATCCGCCTGCTGCGTAGTGATGTCTGTAATGGAAAGAATAAGATAGCTTTTTTGGGGATTCTGGGGATTTTGTAAGCTAAAAATGCCATTCACCCACACTAAATCTCCCGATCGGGTATGACAACTAAAATCTAAGTGAATAGAGCTGATAGGGTTATGATCTAATTGGTGCAGGGCATGCTGAATACACTCAAAGGTACCGGCGACAATAATATCGGAAAGATTTAAGGTATAAAGATGGGATGGAGAATCATGTAAAATTCGACAAAAGGCAAGATTAACATAGTAAAAATAGGCATTAATGGGACGTTGATCCGGATCCCGCCGGATGACTAAAATCGCAATTCCCGCCCCCGATCGTTCAATGGTCTGACGAAATAAGGTTTCCGCAAAGGGTTTAGAGGGGTCTGGCGTGAGGGCTGAGGGTAGATTCGTAATGTCGTTGGTAGACATGATGGCTCGGGAGGAATAAAGCTTCAAGCTATATCGCAATTAATCCTAGAGGATTACGGTCTAAAGCCAGGGGCGACGACGTTTTTGCCACTGCTGTAACACACTTTGACTATACTGAGCAATCGAAGGATACTCCTGACCATCGTAAAACTGCTGTCGGGTCGATTGATAGAGATAAGGATCGCCGCTATACCAACGGCTCGCCACCATCAGAATGGCTTGCTCTTTATCCCCACGAGTATCGAGCAGGGCTTGTTGCCAGTACAGCATGAGCCGATGTTCAATAATCTCATGCTGTAAGTCAGGGTTTGCTAAGAATTGTTCTGCCGTCACCTCATAGCCCAAGGCTTCCCGGCTCCAGAGGGGAAGATTTTCCGGCATAATCTGAGCATAGCCCAAAGCGCCAGAATCGGGATTGACCGCGCCGTAATTGCCATTACTTTCCTGTTGGATAATCGCATCGGTCAAGGCCTCTACGTCCGTAGAGGTGGGGAATTGCAGCCAACGGGATACCAACTCAGGACGAACCTCCTCTAGAAACAAAAGCCCAATCAGCAATAAAGTAATGATCAGGATTAGATCCAATAAGGAATCCCCCGATCGTTTGGGCATTTGTTCTGCCACCACACTCGGGGCAGTGGTATTCGTATTCTGATCCACAGGTGTTGTCATAGCGATTTCAAGGTCTCATGCTTTTACTGCCGTTTCCCCTGTTTCAGTGGTTACCGTTACTCCAGCGCTTACATAGTGCCTTTTTCACCCTGCCTAGTCTTAGGGATTGGGCTTTAGGCTTGGGGTTGTTGTTACTCTACGCCCTGATTGCAATCCCCTGGGGGTTGGGCTTGCCCTGGACGGTGGACAAATCCCGCTCCTCTTCTTTTTTGCGCTGGCAACCGGTCACCGCTCCCCTGACGATCGTTACAACCCTTGGGATTGCCTTGATCTTTCCCGCATTGATGGAAGAACTCCTCTTTCGGGTGATGCTGTTGCCCTCCCCCCACCATCCTTACTTTTATGGCTGGGCTGCTTTGGCTTTAATTCTGTTTATCCTAGCTCATCCTCTCAATGCTCTGCTCTTTTTTCCCCATCGCAAAGCGACCTTTTTTAATCCCCTCTTTTTGATCCTCGCCGGATTACTGGGAGGGCTCTGTACGATCGCTTATCAATCCAGTGGCTCGCTCTGGCTGCCCCTGCTCCTGCATTGGATTCCGGTGGTGCTCTGGCTCTTATGCTGGGGAGGGCTAGAGCGGATGGCCCCCCCTACGGACTCTCCTCCCTCTTAAGTTGTAGACCCCAGTCTGGGGCCCTAATTGTGGACTCCAGTCGTGGGTAAACAAGACCCGCTACTGCACTCCAAGGGGGGGAATCGCCGGAACGGTAAGGGTGTCCGGTAAGGGCGGCAATCCCTGGGGATAGTAGGGGGAGGATAAACCTGGGGGATAGCTTCCGGGGGGATAGTTGCTAGGAGCCGGGGTGATGGGAATGGGGGTTGCAGGGGCCGCTGGGGCGGGTTGAGGAACCGGGTTGGGGCTGCCGGGCAGTTGCACCGACCCATCGGCATTAATCACTAAATCATCGTAGGTGAGGGTCGCCAAATCTCGGTAATTTTCTTCATGTTGGAAGCGCAGCTTTAAGTCTCGACCCCCCGGTTGTTTAGAGAGATCGTACCGGATCAACACCGAGACCCGAATCTGGGCAGAATCCCACTGATAAGAGGATCCCAGCTTATCCTGCAGATCTTCAAACCGTAACAGTTCTAACGGTAAAGTGTAGCCCGTGGGCTCATTGGGAATTAAACGGGCTCCATAGTTGGTATACAAATGCTCCCAGCGTCCTCCCCGGGATTGACGCACGTAAAACTGATAGACCACATTGGCGTATTGCGTGAGGGGTTTACCCAATACATCCAGTTGAAAGACTAAGCCTGGCTCTTGGTTATCTTCGAGGCGAGACCAGCGCAGTTGTACAGACCAGTCTTGCCGAGGACTCGGGGCAGCAACGTTGGGAATGGCTGGGTTCGGTGTTGTTGGGAAAGACGGGGGAAAGGTGGGATTGGGATTGGGGAAGGACGGGTTGCCCACATCGAGGCGCAGGGCTGAACCCGTGTTATCGGTGCGATATACCCAATTTTGTTGTCCATTGGTCACTGTGACCTGCCAACCCGGCACTAATACTTGAGCGCAAAATTCCCCGGGTTCCGCTAATCCCAGGCAACCGTCTGGCCAATTTCGGGAGACGGCATCGCCAATCCTAAAACGATCGACGGGTTGATTTAAACTACGGCTGTGACTTTGGAGCACCATCGCCGCGATCGATGGGGGCAGTTGTTGAACTTGTGCCAGCAGTGGAGCAGCGGAAACCGTCTTCCTTTCAATCTCATCAGAGACGGCAGCACCAGCCGTTATCGCTAAGATCGAAACGACAGCAGTAGATGGAAGCAGAAACCAAGAGATAACCTTCATACGACCCTCTGGATCAACACGCTCACAGGATATAGCAGGATCTGCAAATTGACATAATTAATAGTTAAATTCATAGGATTCGTTACAGGAGGTAAGCCAACCGGATCAACGGCGAACTTTGGGGGTAAGGGTTCTCTTTTTTACCTTGCTGTTTAAGCTGAGGCAGGGTTTCAGGAGCAGAGTCCCTGTCGCCTAACCGTGGTAACCTTAACCTTACGAACTGCTTCTGGAAACAGCGGAGCAGTCTCTGAGATCCTGCTATTTTGATAGAACTTAACTATGACCGAGCTTTCTTCTTCTCCCATTGCGATCGTTACCGGAGCTTCACGGGGTATTGGCCGAGCGATCGCCCTCAGTTTGGCCCTGTCCGGTGCCAAGGTAGCGGTGAACTATGCCCGTTCGGCGGAGGCAGCAGAGGAAGTGGTCAGTCAAATTACCAGTCAGGGCGGCGAAGCGCTGGCGGTGCAGGGGGATATGGCGGTGGAAGCGGAGGTGGAAACCCTGTTTAAGACCGTGATGGATCGCTGGGGGCGGGTGGATATTTTAGTGAATAACGCTGGTATTACCCGGGATGGGCTGCTGATGCGCATGAAGACCCAGGATTGGCAAACGGTGATCGATCTCAACTTAACCGGCGTGTTTCTCTGTAGTCGGGCCGCCAGCAAAATTATGCTCAAACAGCGATCGGGCCGGGTTATTAATATTGCTTCTGTGGTTGGGGAAGTGGGCAATCCAGGGCAGGCCAACTATAGCGCCGCCAAAGGGGCCGTCATTGCCTTAACCAAAACCACCGCACGGGAACTGGCGACACGGGGGGTCACCGTGAATGCCGTGGCACCGGGGTTTATTGCGACGGACATGACAGAAAATCTCAAGGGTATGGAAGAAATTCTCAAGTCCATCCCCCTAGGGCGCTACGGTCAACCGGAAGAGGTAGCGGGCATGGTGAAATTCCTGGCCCTGGATCCCGCTGCTGCCTACATTACGGGGCAAACGTTTAATGTAGATGGCGGCATGGTCATGCTCTAGGGCGCGATCAATGCAATCTGCCGGATCAAGATAACCTGAAACCCGGCCTCATGGCCTCTCCATCTTTGCACCTTGGCTACCTTTGTTGCGGTTTTGGTTGCGGTTTTGGTTGCGTTCATACCGGATGAGCAAGCCTATGCCTACTAGCAGCGGCAAAAAGTAGTAGACCATCCGATAGACCAGCAGTGCTCCTAAGAGTTGATCTGAGGGCATGGGGGGCGAGAGTTGTAAAATCAAGACGGTTTCAAACACCCCCAAGCCTCCGGGTACTGTGCTGATCAGCCCGGCAATTTGGGCCAGTAGGTAACTGCCAAAAAAGACTAAATAGTTCACAGTGGAACCCGTCGGCAGTAAGACATACAGTACGGCTGATGCCAGAGCCCAGTCGCAGGAGGTGACGGTAATCTGGGCTAGTGACAGGGGCAAGGGGATATGGGGAAGCACCCAACCTCTAATTTTGAGCGATCGTTGACTGATGCTACTGAGAATTAGATACGCGGCAATAATGACCAAAAAGAATATTCCGAGGGGATGTACCGTATCAAAGGGCAACGGGAGGTTTCCCGGAACGGAGAGGGGGTTTAGGGCAAAGACCACCCCGCCCACCGCAAACAGACCAATCCAAAAGCTGAGGTTACAGAAGGCGATGATCTGGGCGATTTTACCGGGGCTGAGTCCCCAGGTGCTATAGAAGCGATAGCGAATGGCGCTGCCACTGAGGAGGGCAAAGCCCACGCTGTTGCTGATGGCATAGCTGATCACCGCGACTAGTGCGGTTTGTCCATAGCTCAAAGGATGCCGCACAAACTTGGCTGCGAGGGCATCGTAACTGGTTAGAAAACCATAGTTGATTACCACCAACAGAACGGAGAGGACTAGAGTCCAGGGGGGAATGGCAGTAATGCTGTTGAGAATTGCCTGAGGTGGATACTGGCGCATTTCACTGGCGATCGCCCAGACCGATAGGGCAAATAGACCCAGACTCAGCAGAATGGGCAATACCCGAGACAGACGCTTCAAGAGGCGAGTCAATGCGGTGCTGAAGAACTGGGCTCCTAGATAATCTCGCAGACGATCGCCGGAATCTGCCCGGACTAGCGCCACTACGAGATCCGGTAGATCCACCAGCCGAGAGTAGACAAAGTAGCGCGGCTCCCAGTGGGGATGAAACTTGTCTTTATAAGCCCGTAAGCCCTGCACGTTGTAGAACTGATTGAGATGCTCATAGAGATAGTGAACCCCCTTCTCTAACCGAGGCGCGTCCTGGGTTTCACCAACCCCTGAGAAAATCACTAGACCGAGGTTGAAGCTAGGGTAGTTCCGTTCTTTGCAATACAGCAGCAGCGAAGTAAAGAGAAAATCCATGGTTCCCCGCTCCACGTCGGATCGGTAACGCATCAGGTCAACAGTGGCTTCGTTGCGCTGATATTCCGGCACTAGGTTGGCAAAGGCTATGGGGATGCCGTGGGCATCCTCCACCACGGCAATCTCGCAACCCCGCAGGTAGTCGTTATCAAACCAACCCAAAGAAAATCTCTTTTCGGCTCCCTCCATCTGTGCCAGCCAGGCATCACTAATGACCCGTAACTCCGCCAAGAGGTCATCGCTGATGGGGGGATGATAGTACTGAACGCGGTAGCCTTGCTTGGTGAACTTGTTGATGCTGGTGCGGAGATTTTTACCGGCTTTGCCCTCTAAGGTAAAGTGCTGGAGATCCACCGTGGCTTCTTCACCAATTTTGAGGGTCTGAAACCCCAGGGCTTGGTAAGTCTCCAGATCCTGGGGGAGGGTTTGGTAAAAGGCCGGGTGCCAGTCATTACAATCGCAAAATTCCCGAAAGCCAAGGATCGTTTCTGCCCGATCGTGTTCTGGCCCAATGGGATCCCCGAGGGCTACGGCCCCCCGACCTTTGGGCACATAGGCAATCACCGATCGTCCCGATGGACTGAAATAGTAGGACTTGTCTTCGAGGAGGGCGAACCGTGCTAGGGACGAATGGCCATAGGCTTCGACAATCTGTTTGGCTCGCCGCCGCTCTGCCTCACTGGCGGCTCTACGAAAAATTACGGGGCGAAACAGCATCCAAGCGGCATAGAGCAGCGTAACGGTTCCGACGGTGTAAATTGAGTCGGCAAAGTAGTGGCCAAAGCGGGTTGTGGGTTGGAGCCCCCAGTTGTCAAAGGTGAAGAACATCGCCAGGGTTTGGACGATCGCTTCCGGTAGGCTAAAGGGGGTGGAATAGTGACGGTCTTGCAGCCAAAAGCCTAAGGTACCGTAGGCCAGAATAAAGAGCACCGCTCCGCATAAAGCCCGTAAGCCGCGCAGGATGGAAGGACGATCGGACTGGGCGGTAAAGACGGGGCGCAGTCCCAGTAGTTGGAGCAGTAGCCCTAAAGAGAGCAGCCCTTCCTCGTAGTCTAGTCCTTTCAGTAAATGGCTGAGAATGGAAATGACGAGTAGCCCCAGAGCCAACCACCAGGCCAACCGTTTGCGACGCAGCAGTTGAGTCGCCAGCATGAGCAGAAAAAAACCGCTCAGCGCAGCAAAGAGATGGGCTCCGGCCCTCACTTCAAAGGGTAAAAATTGGCTGAGCCACTCTACCCGCTGCGATAGGCTGGGGGTCACCGCTGACCAGAGATTGACCAGTCCCACAAAAGCGGTCAGCACCACAGCTACCCATAGATCCAACCGCGATCGCTGATTCAACACGCGATGATCCTCACTTGAGGGATGTTATCTGAACAGGAATGTCGTTAAGCTTAACCCAAAAATTTCACAAGGCTTGCCTATAGCATGGGTCTTGCCGCAGATCCCTTTGCCACTATTGAACTTGGCCCGTCAGCTTTTGGGGGCACGACGCTTGGCTGGGAGCCAGAGGAAAACTCCCGTTGCCCCCAGTACCAGTAGCCCCAGAGCGTTGAGAAAGGGATAGATGCTCTCCAGATTGAGGATGCCAAAGTCACCTTTATGCAACTCCAATAACCACTCAAAAGTATCTTCGTGTCCAGTCATCTCGGCAAACTGAAAAACCGAACCCGTAATGGCTGTCAAGAGAATGGGGAGCACCATGATGGGCGCAATGAAGCGATGCAGTTGGCGGAGTTTTTTTGCAGTGATGACAGAGGTCATGGGCTGAATATTGCTGAACATTATGGAAGAACATCCCCACTGTGACAGACACAAATGACAAACTTGTGTCAAATCAATGTCAGGGCGATATGTTTGCACGTCCGGGAGGGAAAGTAGAGACACCCCGGGCTCGTGTGGGTTATTTTGAGAGATCATCCAAAGCTCTAAAGTCCAGTCTCCCCCTTATGTTTAGCCCCATTATTTCCCCCAAAAAGTATCGTCGCTATCTCATCCACTGGCTACTCAACGAAGATCGCAACGAAGCTGATGAGCACAAATTTAAACATCCTTGGTGGCAGGTGATGTGCTTAACCGGAGTGGACTATTTCTCCACCCTGGGTTACCAACCGGGTATCGCCGCCGTGGCGGCAGGGGCGCTGTCTCCCTTAGCCACACTGATTTTGATCTTCGTTACCCTATTTGGTGCCTTGCCCATCTACCGTCAGGTGGCCCAACTTAGCCCCCATGGAGAAGGCTCCATTGCGATGTTAGAGCGCCTCCTACCGTGGTGGCAGGGCAAACTGTTTGTGCTGATGCTGTTAGGGTTTGCCGCCACTGATTTCATTATTACCATTACCCTGTCTGCCGCTGATGCAACTGCTCACCTGGTGGAAAATCCACTGTTTGCGGGTCTGTTGCACGGGCAAACCATCCCCCTCACGTTGATCCTCATTGCACTCCTGGGAGCGGTATTTCTCAAAGGATTCCAAGAAGCGATCGGCTTGGCGGTGGGTCTGGTGATCACCTATCTCCTCTTGAACTTGATCGTGATGGGGATGGGGGCGTATCAAGTTTGGCAGCAACCCATGCTGTTGGGCAATTGGCGAACAGCCCTGACCCTACAGGGGAATCCCTGGCAAATGATCGGTGTCTCGTTGCTGTTGTTCCCCAAGTTAGCGTTGGGACTTTCTGGCTTTGAAACTGGCGTAGCGGTCATGCCGTTAGTCCAGGGAAAACCCAGTGATGTGGAACAGCGCCCTACAGGACGCATTGCCCATACTCACCGTCTACTGACTACGGCAGCGGTGATGATGAGTTTCTTTTTGTTGACCAGTAGTGTGGTGACAACGGTGTTGATTCCGGCTGCTGCTTTTCAAGTGGGGGGAGCGGCAAATGGGCGGGCGCTGGCTTACTTGGCGCATCAGTATTTAGGCAGTGCTTTTGGTACGGTGTATGACCTGAGTACGATCGCCATTCTCTGGTTTGCTGGAGCCTCGGCTATGGCTGGCTTACTGAACCTCGTCCCCCGTTACTTGCCCCGCTATGGTATGGCTCCGGAATGGGCAGGGGCGGTGCGGCCGCTCGTCCTCGTCTTCACAGTGATCGCCTTTGTCATTACCCTCATTTTCAAGGCCAGTGTGGAAGCTCAAGGGGGAGCCTACGCCACAGGTGTATTAGTGCTGATGAGTTCGGCAGCGGCGGCCGTCACCCTCTCTTCCTATCGATCCGGTGCCAAAACTAGGGCGATCGTTTTTAGTCTGATTACCCTTGTCTTCTTTTACACAACCCTCACCAATATTATTGAACGGCCTGACGGTATTCACATTGCGACCTTCTTTATCGCAGCTATTATTGCCACGTCTTTAACCTCTCGGGTTTTTCGATCCACTGAATTGCGCGTGACGGGGGTGAAGCTGGATGAAACGGCTCATCAGTTTATTGATGCCATTCAGTCTCAGCCCATTTACCTCATTGCGCACCGACGCAACAACGGCACCCCTTTGGAATATCAGCAAAAAGCCAAGACAGTCCAGACCGAAAACCATCTGTCCCCTACACACCCCTTTATTTTTCTAGAAGTGCAGGTCTTTGATGCTTCAGTATTTTTAGATGTGATTCGGGTTAAAGGGGTTGAGGTGGGCGGCTATCGAATTTTGCGGGTGCAGAGTGCAGCGGTACCCAATGCCATTGCGGCTTTTCTCCTTTACCTGCGGGATCAGACGGGGCAACTCCCCCATGTTTATTTTGGTTGGACGGAGGGAAACCCCCTGCAATACCTGCTGCGCTTCATTTTGTTTGGGGAGGGGGATGTGCCTCTGGTCACCCGAGAAGTCCTGCGTAAGGCGGAACCGGATCCCCTCAAGCGGCCAAGGATTCACGTTAGTGGTTGACACTCCCCTGCCTAAAGTGGCTTTCAGACTTAAGGATAGTTCAGACTTAATTCAGACTTAAGGCTTATCTCTGAAAAACTGTCACAAGCTCAGAAGGTAGAGCGAAAGCAAGTGAGAGTCTTGAAAGGATTGCGTGGAACGGGTTTCAGGCAATCCTGAAAGAGCTGGTGACAAGACTCGAACTTGCGACCGGCTGATTACAAATCAGCTGCTCTACCAACTGAGCTACACCAGCGTCAGAAGTTATTCTACCACAAACGTGCTCAGGAGAGCCACGGGTAAGGGAACTCAAGACCCCGATTGTCGATGGCTTAAGAACCAATTGACCGCAGTGGCTCGGCGGGTTTTGCGGGGGACCAGTTCATCAATGCTGTATCCCTTAAAGCCCAATTCTTCCTTAAGGAGTTGCTTATGTTCCCGGGGAATCGATCGCGTCAGTTTGACGATCGCGGGGCGGCTCTCAATAAAATCAGGAGGCTCAGGATAGTCCGATCGCCAGTCCTCTGGGACTTGATCCGTTGACCATTGTTGTTGTTCAGCATCATAGCGATAGCCTAACCCTTGCCAGAGCAGGGCATTGACCGTTGCATCGGCGATCGTATCATTGAGGATTGCCCAGAGGGTTTCATCCGTGAGGGGGGGCAGAGCGTCGTTGAGCATGAGAGACCTTAAGGGTTAACCGCATATTGTTTGAGATCCGCCAGGGAGGCATACTCCAGCGTTAAGGCATGGGTGGATTCGAGCACAACGCGGGGCGCAGCCCCTGCTTCTAACGCTTCTTGCCAACGGGAGGCACAGAGACACCAGCGATCGCCGGGCTTGAGTCCGGGAAATTGATAGGCCGGAACAGGAGTGGAGAGGTCATTGCCTCTACTTTTACTGAATGCTAAAAAGGCGGCGGTCATTTCTGCGCAGACGAGATGTGCGCCATAATCTCCGGCTCCGGTATTGCAGCATCCATCTCGATAGAACCCTGTGAGAGGATTGGTGCTACAGGGTTGTAAGGGCTGACCTAATACGTTAGTGGCGGAAGTCATAGGAATTAAGCGCGATCGGTTTTGGTGCTAGAGTGAAACTAGAATACCTTATTAACTCAGTTCTCAGGCAATCAACTTAAGGCGTAAGGGGGTGAGGCAACTGGCTGTTCCCTGATCTGAAGACTTTTCCCTTGCCGTTGAAAGCGAGTTCTCAGGGCCTCGGCTGGATTAATGGGTGTGTGAATAATCAAGATTGAGTGGCAAGTTTTATGCGATTTTCCCTACCTAAAGATTCCCTTTTGCGGGTTTTCTCTGTCCTCTGTGCCAGTGGTTTAGCGATCGTGTTAAGCCTGGGACTAACGAGCTGTGCGGCATCGGATGCCAATGTTTTAGTGGATTTAGTCAGTCTTGCCGGTCAAGAACAACCGAAGGAACTGGTTCACCTGCAGGAAGTAGCCACCCCTTCCCTCATTCAGACCTTACATTCGGAACTCGATCGCTATCAACCCCAGGTTAAGATTACGGCTCCTACAGCGGGGGACGTGATCCAGCAAACGACCGTCAATGTCAACTTTGAGGTGGAGGATTATCCCCTCTTCAAAAATCCTGACTTTGGCCTGGGGCCTCACATTCACGTTTTTCTAGACGATCAGCCTTATACCGCTGTCTATAGCACTAGCGAACCCTTAGTCTTAACAGACCTATCCCCCGGCACCCATACCCTCAGAGCCTTTGCGTCTCGGCCGTGGCATGAAAGTTTTAAAAATGAGGGGGCCTATGCCCAGGTGACGTTTCATGTTTTGACGGAAACCGGCAGTAATGCGCCCGATCCGGCACAACCGCTGTTGACCTATAGCCGTCCCCAGAGCAGTTATGGGGCGGAGCCGATTATGTTGGACTTTTATTTGACCAATGCCCCTTTACATTTTCTGGCCAGTAGCGATCCAGAGGATGAAATTCCCGACTGGCGTATTCGGGCCACCATTAATGATGAAAGTTTCCTGATCGATCGCTGGGAACCTATTTACTTAACGGGATTTGCAGAAGGTGCAAACTGGGTCAAGCTGGAATTTTTAGGGCCAGAAGGGGAACCGATTCCTAACGTTTTTAATACCACAGCCCGGTTAATTGACTATAGCCCCAATGGTAATGATGGCTTAGCCCGGATTGTGCGGGGAGAGGTTTCCTTATCCGAAGCCCTAGCGATCGTTCAGCCCCCCTCGGCGGAGATTACTGAAGCGGCTGAATCCCCAGAATTCTCCGAAGAGCCTATGCCAGCAGAGGCGGCAGTGGAACCAGAAGCGCAACCCATTGAAACCCCTGAAGCACCTCCAATTTCGGATGTCAGTTCGGATAGCACTACAGAGAATGGGGAACCCTCGGAAGCTCCAGCAGAAGCGGCAGCAGTTTCACCTGAACCGGCTGAAGTTGAGGAATCCCAAGCCACTGAAACGGCTCCTGTTGAGGCGGAACCGATCGAACCAAGTGGGACAGAAGAATCCGTTTAGTCTGGCCACCAACTTCAGGCGGAAGAGTTCCACGCTCTGCGCCACTCTTCTATTCAATCAGTGGAAAGCCGTTTGGCTAGTACGGGTAGGGATAAATCAGTCCCCCCGAAACTGCTTGCAGTCGGTCTACTGGCAATGTAGAAGCGAGAACCATCAGTCGCCACAAAAAAGCTCCCCTACCAACTGGTAAAGGAGCTTTTTCTTTTCTTAAACAGTCAACGTTAGAGACTCAGATAAACTCAAATCCCATCTGGATTAGAGGGCATTACCCCGAGGCAGAACTTCTTCAGGGAAGACAAAGTGCTCGTGGGGTTGATCCGCAGGAGCCATCCAAGCCCGGAGACCTTCGTTCAAGAGAATATTCTTGGTGTAGAAGGTTTCAAATTCAGGGTCTTCTGCAGCACGCAATTCCTGAGAAACGAAGTCGTAAGCCCGCAGGTTGAGGGCTAAGCCCACAATCCCGATGGAACTCATCCACAAGCCCATGACGGGTACAAACAACATGAAGAAGTGTAACCAACGCTTGTTGGAGAAGGCAATCCCGAAAATCTGAGACCAGAAGCGGTTTGCCGTCACCATGGAGTAGGTTTCTTCTGCTTGAGTGGGTTCAAAGGCACGGAAGGTGGTGGCAGATTCACCATCTTCAAACAGGGTGTTTTCTACCGTGGCACCGTGGATTGCACAGAGCAGTGCGCCACCCAAAACCCCGGCAACTCCCATCATGTGGAAGGGGTTCA
>JBEAPM010000330.1:0-5037 GCA_041164445.1 Cyanobacteriota bacterium | reverse complement strand
ACTGCTATAGTAGGGACTGAGTTGGCAGCGCCCTCAAATCCGACCCACTGGGTCTTCATTTATATCTAGGTACGGGCTTTAATGGTTAATCACGATCACCACAATATGGACGTTATCTATCGGGCGGAAGACTTAATCCGCTCCGCCAGCAATCGCTACCGCATTACGGTGCAAATTGCCCGGCGGGCAAAGCGCTGCCGTTATGAAGACTTTGATGGCAAAGAAGAAGTAACCCTGAAGCCGGTTAAGCGTGCCATTTTAGAAATGTCGGACGAGTTGATTCAGCCCGGTATCATCACGGAGTAAGAACCCTCTAAGTGATGAGTGATCCCATCGCTGCTGTGGACATTGCCCCCCTGCAAAGGGGAGAGGGGTGGCGCTTAGGGTGGGATCCCCGTCGAGGCACTTTTCCGGCTTTAGTGGGAACAGAGGACTGGGCTTTAGAACTGACCCAGGCAGAATTTAAGGATTTTTGTCGTCTCAGCCAACAGTTGGCCAGCACCCTAGGGGCCATGGCGGCGGAGTTGATGGATGAGGAACGGATTTGCTGTGAAGTGGAAAGCGATCGGGTCTGGGTAGAAGCAGAGGGATTTCCCCAGCACTATGAACTGCGGCTTATGCTGCTCACGGGTCGGCGGGGGGAAGGCCAATGGAGCGCGATCGCTGTTCCTCCGTTTCTTCAAGCCCTCCAGACCTTAGCGGCTCAACTCCTATGACCCTTGCCCCAGACCAGTACCCGTGGTTTTACCGAACCCAGGCGGAAGCGTGGGGCGTTCATAGTCCGTTGCTAGCGGCCCTCCATCAGATTCAGGCGACCCCCCCCCTGGCAGATGGAGCAGTGGGCTTGGGGATTGTCCCGGCTCCAGGGGTTCCTTTCGCAGCGGTAAATAGCTTGGAGGGGCAAGTGAGTTGGGCGGCCCAAACCCTGAGGGCGTTGACCGAGCGCCTCATTCGGGCGGGTTGGCGAGGAGAGGATTTATGGAATTGTGCTCTTGGGGAATACAGCGATCGTTTTGTCCGAGAAGTAGCAAATGGCTTTCGTCCCGCTGCCATTGATGAGGCTGCCGCGCAGGTGGAGCCCTGCAACCCTGAAGCGCTACAACAGGCTTACCAACAGGCCGTGCAGTCCCTCTGGGATACTTTAGATCTAGATCCACCCGAACAAACTCAGATCGATCGCCAGTTGTTGACCTTTGTCGATCGCTTGCCCCAGTTTTATCGTGGACTGTCCTATCAACGGCGTGCAGTTGAAGCAGCACTGGCCCTTTGGTTTCCCCAGACTCCTGAAATAGTCTTGGCGGAGGAGCAGCAATCCCCTGATTTTCTTTCCGAACCTCGCCTCCTGGCCCAATTAGATCAGCTTAGTCAGCAGTATGAAGGGACTCCACCCCAGCGGGAAGCACTGCTGCGCCTAGTGCAGCGTTGGTGGCAATTAGACAGCCGCGAAGTTGCGATCGTCACCCTGCTGCAGGAAACCACTCCTTTAACGGATCTCAGCATTTTAGATTCCGCCCTGATCAACTGTGTAGAGGGCATTTCCGCACACTATGAGCGATCCGCCAATCAACGCTATGCCCTCACGGAAGCCTTTCGGTTGTGGCACAACCTGGAGGAGCGATCGGCAGCGTTAGTACAGTTGGGGGTAGATCCCTTAGTTTTCAGCAAAGCAGAGGTGCGATCGACGGATTTTCAAGACGCAGCTCAGCAAGTGGATCGGGCGCTCCTTGCCTTTGTTCGTCAAATCCCCTTGACCTATCAAGCTCTAGATGCACAACGCCAAGCCCTGATTCGCCTGGTACAAATCTGGCGCAATATCGAAACCCAACCCCAAGCGATCGATAGCCTCATTCTGGACTTACAACGGATGGAACACGCTCGACGGCGTTCCCCCGAAGCGCCCCGCACCCCCACCCCCGCTACCCTCAAGGAACCTCCCCCGACCTGGACTAGCGAAAACCTGCAACTCTTTGCCCCCATCCTCCCCGGAGGTACTCTCACCTGGGCAACGGCCACCGCTGGGGGACTCTATCTGCCACAAGAGCTTTGGGTGATTGAGGGGATTCAACGCTTAGCGGATTTAGTGCAACAGGCTAGCGATCGTTTAGGGCGATCCTTCCAAATTCTTCACTGGTACAATCCATCCCCATTGCCCCTGCCCTTTTCCTCCCGCCACAGTCTAGGAGATTGTCTCCTGGGCTATGGGGAAGGTTTAACGGCCAAGCAAGTGTACTGGGCACTGGATCCTTGGTGGCCAGGGGGCTTAGGCTACTATGCTGCCTATCCCTATCTCATTTATTTAGATGCCCGCAGCGATCGGGTTCGTCAACTTTTTCACGGGGATATAAATCATTCATCGTATAGTCCACCAAACGTTTAAAGCCTGTTTCTATGACCTATCAAATTGGTGGCAGTTTACCGGAAAATGCAACCACCTACGTTCTACGTCAAGCGGATGAAATTTTATATCGATCGCTCTTGGGGGGAGAATTTTGTGCGGTACTCAATGCCCGGCAAATGGGGAAATCTAGCCTGGTGGTCCAAACCATCAAACGGTTAAGGCAGAAGGGAATTGCCTGTGTCGCACTGGATTTATCGGACTTGGGGAGTCAACAGGTTTCCTTGGAGCAATGGTACGGCGGGGTTGCCTTTAAAATTCTCAGTGGTTTGCAGTTGTTTGATATTCAAGAGTTTGTATCGTGGTGGCAAACCTATCAAGATCTTGCGCCGGTTCAACGTTTAGCTAAATTGTTTGAGAAGGTGATTTTATCTCGCATTTCAGGGCAACTGGTTCTTTTTATTGATGAAATTGATAGTGTACTCAGCTTTCAAGAGCCATTAGATGATTTTTTTAGCTGGATTCGTTCCTGTTATAACCAACGATCGCTAAACCCAGCCTATCAGCGGTTAAGTTTTACTTTATTGGGCGTTGCGACCCCCTCCGATTTAATTCAGGATCCCCAGCGTACCCCGTTTAATATTGGCATTGCTATTGATCTGCAGCCCTTGAACCTCACGGAAGCAAGCCCCTTAGCCCAGGGCTTTAACCTCTCTAACCCTGCTTTAGCGCAAGAAATTTTAGCAGAAATTCTAACCTGGACGGGGGGACAACCATTTTTAACCCAAAAGCTCTGCGCGATCGTCAGTGCGATCTTAGCCCCTGCCCCTGAACTGGCGAAGAGGGAGGGTAATCCTGAGGATGGTAATAGGATAGAAGAAACGTTAGCAGAAGAGAACCTGCAGCAATGGGTCACAGCGATCGTTCAGAATCACCTCCTAGACCACTGGGAAACTCAAGATGAACCGATCCATTTACGCACCATTCGCAATCGCTTATTGCGCCATGCCCAGCAAGGAAATCGTCTTTTAACCCTCTACGATCGCCTCCTTCAAGGAGACAAGATAGCCCTTGACAATAGCTTAGAACAGAGTCAACTGCGATTATCCGGTATTGTCCGGTCTCGCAATGGAACCTTACAGGTCTACAACCCCATTTACGCGCATATTTTTAGTCCAGAATGGATCGAGTCAGTGCTGCAAAGCCTCCGACCCTATGCCGAAAACTTCCAAGCCTGGATCCACAGCAACCAAACCGATGAGTCTCGCTTACTGCGGGGTCAAGCCCTGCTGGATGCCTTAGCCTGGGCGGTAAACAAACACCTCAGTGCCCTAGACTACCAATTCCTTGCCGCCAGCCGGGATCTCGTTTTACAAGAATCTCAGCACCGTGAAGCGGAGGGACAGCGGCAGATTGAACGGCTTAACCGCGAAAAGGAATTACTCGAACAATTAGCCCAAGAGCAAGAGCAGCGACGGTTTGCGGAATTACAATTGCGCCGGCAACAGTGGCAACGACGGGTCTCCGTCACCGGATCGATCGCGTCCATGCTGGCGTTTCTGTGTGGGGTCATTTGGATGCATTTGAATACCCAAACCCTAACCCTGCGTCTCAACCGTTGGCTAGAACTGGGGGAGCAGATGCTAACGATCGGAGAACCCACGATCGCCTTATGGTACGGCTTAGAGGCTGCGCGGGCGCGTCAGGGGGCAGTGGGGTTAGAAACCAAAGTGGAATTGCGTTTGTGGACTTTACTCGATCGCTCTCAGCGATCGTTAACTCCGCTGGGCTCCCCGTCTGAGGAAAATCCTGAATTAGTTTTAGGGCAACGGGCAACGTTAGAACCTCCGGAGCAGTCCCTTCTGCTCACCCCCGACGGTGAGGTGCAACGGTGGATCAAGGGCAAACTCCGGCAATCCATAGCGGTGCGTCGTGCTCCGCTACGCCACCCCAACCTCTTCACGATCGTTCCCAGTCCTGATCCTCAACAATTTCTTTTGCAGAATCAATCTGTCCCTGCCGTGGTTGAAATTTGGCATTTCCGAGACGGGTTGCAGGGGTATCTCTTTCACGATCGCCCTGTCATGACCTTTGCCTGGAGTCAGGATGCTAAGCTCTTGGCCACCTTGACCGTAGGGTCTTCACCAGATCCTGAAACTTCCGGAGAGGATACCACCGACCCTCAACTGTATCTCTGGTATCAAGACTTTAGCCTGGTGACCCGGTTTCCCGTATCAAGTCTCAAAACGATCGCGCTAGAGACTGTAAACCTTCGCTTTACTGAACCGTCCACGATCCTCGATTTTCAATTGGGGTATGAACAGGGCACGCAAAACACCTTCACCCCGCTCCTGACGGTGAATCCCCGCCGCACCCTTGAGCAAGCCTGCCAAAGGATGCGGCAGTTAAATGGGAGCCCGTCAAACTCGATCCCGTCCCCCATTCCCTTACCCGATCGGCAGCGATCGATTCAACGATTTTGCCATAGCCGTTAGGAAAGATAACAAGTCAAGAACGCTAACTGGCAAGATACTCCTGCACCATCGATCGCCGACGGCGGAGATGTTCCAACGCTTGGCGTTCTAACTGACGAACCCGCTCACGGCTGAGGTTTAAGCGTTCCCCCACCTTAGCCAGGGAGAGACCCGATCCTTCCTCCAACCCAAAGCGCAGATTTAGGACTTGACGCTGCTGAGGGGTCA
>JBEAPM010000329.1:0-2771 GCA_041164445.1 Cyanobacteriota bacterium | reverse complement strand
TGAGGTAAGCATCGAGGTACGCCTTAGCCTCCATTTCGGTGATCACCGCTTCGCCGAGGAGATCCACCGTAAAGGCCATTTTTTGCTTACGCAGTTGCTCCAAGGCCTTGAGAACCTGATTGGCGGTTTCTCCGGCAATGTACTTTTTGGCCAGGGTTTCCACCGCCGTCATGATGGTCGTTGCGGCCAACTGCCCCGGCATGGAACTGGCTTCCGCAAAGTTGAGCATATTTTTGAGCATGGCGGGCAACTCCACCGCTTCCGCACTCATATATTCCTGTAAGTGCCGTGCCACTTCGGTTTTACTCTTGAGGGCCGGTAAACAGTCAATAAAGTGAAACAGTTGCACCCGCAATCCCGGATGCTCCATCGTCCAGCCCAGTAACTTGTCATCCAGACGCACCTGATCCTGGAGTTGGGCAAAAAACGATCGCCCCTCCTTCGTTGCTTTCAATAAGGTCTGGGCAATTTGCTGGGTTTCATTTTCGTAGGGGAGAGAGACTTGAGCCACCACGATCGCTATTCCTCCAAAATTAGGTCACCATCTAGATTGAGATGAAGGGTGCCCCTCCCTCAATCTACACAACCTTTCATCCTAGAGGAAAGGGAGACCGCTAGTGAAGGGAAAGGCAATCGTCCTGGGTTTGTCAGGGTTACATCACAGAGTAGCGAGGGCGCGGATGGGGTCAGAAAAGCTTGACCTTTCAGCACCGGGTTAGCCGAAAAGCTGAGCCTCAACCGAAGCCCCCCCAAGTTGTTAGGCTGAGCGCTCTTTCAGGCCAGCCCGCAGCGCCCGCAGCAACCGATCGTCGTTTTCCAATCGTTACGATTATTTCAGCTCATTTCAGTTGGGCACCTCACAAAAGCCAACATGGGGTTCCTAAACGGGGTTCCTCTTTCTACGCAAGAATAGAGATTGTGATCGGTTTTTGATCGGTAGCCCGGCCCCCGTCACCATCAATCGAGGTCCCGTCTTAATTACACTCATCTAATTTCTATGAATTCTATTTGTATTCGTCCTGCTCAACCCGAAGATCTCGAAACGATCGTTGCTTTTATTAATGCCCTGGCCCACTACGAACACCTAGAAGATCAGGTGGTGGGCAATCCCGAAGAACTTAAAGAGCATTTATTTGGCCCCCCCCGCTCTGGCCGCCCTCCCGTGGAAGCGGTTTTGGCCGAGATGAATCAGCTTCCGGTGGGGATTGCCATCTTTTTCCCCAATTACTCTACCTTTGAAATGAAGGCGGGGCTGTATCTGGAGGACATCTTTGTTTTGCCGGAATATCGCAACCAAGGAGTGGGTCGATCGCTCTTTCAATATCTCGCGGAAATTGCGGTGGAACGGGATTACGGTCGCTTTGAGTGGCGGGTTTTAGACTGGAATGACATGGCCATTAGCTTTTACCAACGGATGGGGGCGGAGGTCTTGCCAGACTGGTACACCTGTCGCATCACGGGGGAAAATCTCAAACAATTAGCCTACCCCGGAGACTCAGGGACTTAAACCGCCTCCAGCTTACTATCCCCTGCGCCAATCCCCTTACCCCTCCAGGCGAACCTGTGTACAGGCCCGAGCCGTGATGGCCATTTCCGTCAACGTGGGGTTTTGCCAACCGGAGGAGGGCCAACACGCTCCATCCACAACCAGCACATTGGGGGCTTCCCAACATTGGTTCAGGGCGTTGACCACAGAATTGTCGGGGCTGGTTCCCATAGGGGCCCCCCCCACTTCATGGATGTAATAGCCTGGACGAGCCGCCGTCATCGATCGCTCTTCAATGCGGTTCAATATGCCCCCCATCAAGGGGGCGCGTAACAGTTCAGAAAGATGGAGGGCACGCCCCCCCATCTGGTGGATCAGGGCTTGAATCTGTCCTTGCATGTGGGCTAACATGCGCTGCTCATTGTCTCGCCAAGTAAAGTCGATATGGGCAACGGGAATGCCCCAGGCATCCACCCGATCGCGGCTGAGGCTAACATGATTGTCTAACTGGGGCAGCACTTCACCACAACCCACCAGAAAGCCGATCGCTTCATTGCCCACTTGGCTGAGGAGGGGGGGAATATCCACCCGCTGAATGCCGCCCCAGATCCCATAACCGCGCAAAAAGTCCTCGGTAGTTCCGGCCAAATTAGAGAAGCGAGGGATAAAAAAGCTATCGCAGCCCGAGAGGTCAAAAACGGGAGAGGGTTGGCGAAACTGAGGCAGGCTGAAAAATTGCATGGTGGAGACATGATCCATGAGGTTACGTCCCAGTAACCCCGAGGCGTTGACGAAGCCCCCCGGTTGATAGTGCTCCGTGGAGTGAAGCAAGATCCTCACGGACTCGATCGTAGAGGCGCAGAGCACCACGAGCTTGGCCTTGACCCCGTGCAGGGTTTTCTCTTGGCGATGCACATATTCCACCCCCTCCGCTTGGCGGGTTTTGGGGTTAAAAATGAGATGACTGACCACCGCATCCGCCTGAATGGTCACTTTGCCGGTACTCAGGGCCGCTTGCAGGGTTGAACCTAAACTGGAGGAGCGCGGCCAGACCCCTTTTTGGCGATGCAGGGCAAAGCCTCGGGAAACAATCAACTGCCGATCGCTCCCCATTTGGCGAACTTGGCTTTGTAAATAGGCTTCAGCGGGGGTGAGGTGGGGAATAGCGGCATACTCCCCATCCGGTAACTGGGGTAGCCCATCGCGGTTGCCCTGAACCTGAAAAAAACGCTCTAACTGGGCATAGTAGGGGGCCAGTTCTTGATGACTCACGGGCCAGGGTTCG
>JBEAPM010000328.1:0-2953 GCA_041164445.1 Cyanobacteriota bacterium | reverse complement strand
CATAAATGCAACTAATGGAAGCCACCACAATCACATCTTTGCGCTCAAACAGCGATCGGGTGGCCGAGTGGCGGAGCATATCAATTTCATCATTCACTGACTCGGTTTTGGCAATATAAGTATCGGAAACGGGAATATAGGCTTCCGGTTGATAATAGTCATAATAGGAAATAAAATACTCCACTGCATTTTCCGGGAAAAATCCCCGTAATTCATTGCACAATTGAGCCGCTAGGGTTTTATTATGGGCCAGCACTAAAGTGGGTTTACCGATTTTTTCAATCACATTAGCGATCGTAAAGGTTTTGCCCGTTCCCGTTGCCCCCTTCAGGGTTTGAAACTGATGCTGCTCCTGCAAAAATTTCACTAAGTCTACGATCGCTGCGGGTTGATCTCCCGTGGGTTGATAAGATGACTGTAACTGAAAAGAACTCATAGGCTTGATCTCCTCCAAATTTATCCACCATGCCCAGAAAGACCACGTCTGCCACGAAACAGCGGGCTCTAGAAATTTTACATCGCCTCAAAGGGTTGTATCCCGATGCAACCTGTTCCCTCACCTATGAAACCCCCGTACAACTCCTCGTGGCCACGATTCTCTCCGCCCAGTGTACGGACGATCGCGTCAATAAGGTAACCCCAGAACTCTTTCGCCAGTTTCCCGATGCCCCAGCCCTCGCCCAGGCCGATCGGGCCCAACTGGAAACCCTGATCCACTCCACAGGCTTTTATCGCAATAAAGCGAAAAATATTCAAGGAGCTTGTCAGATGATTGTGGAAGACTTTAATGGCGCAGTGCCCCAGAGTATGCCGGAGTTGTTGAAACTCCCCGGTGTTGCCCGCAAAACCGCTAATGTGGTCTTAGCCAATGCCTTTGGGCTGAATATGGGGGTGACGGTAGATACCCATGTGAAACGCCTGAGCAAGCGCCTCGGGTTAACCCGCCATGAAGACCCCAGTAAAATTGAGCGGGATCTGATGAAACTACTGCCTCAGGAAGACTGGGAAAACTGGTCTATTCGCTTAATCTATCATGGTCGTGCCGTCTGCCCTGCCCGCAAACCCGCCTGCGATCGGTGTGACCTTGCGGATCTGTGCCCATCCTGCACCTTGAGCGGTTAATGCTGGGCCATGAAATTGCTCGTCTAGGTAGGGAGTGAACCTAATTCGATTTCGATCGCACTCATGCGAGTTTCTAACCCTTCTAACTGGCGTTTTAAGCGGACTTTTGCAGATGGATCCAGGGTGTTACCGTACTCATCAAATACAGCCTGATATTCCTCTACCAGTTGCTCTAACTCTCGTTGAAGACGATCGCGTTTCAATTGCTGCACCCTGGAAGGCAGTTCTTGATCCGTGGGGGTCTCCTGAAGTGGCTTCAACGGATGGGGCGTGGTGCCACTCATTTTCCCTAAATTAATGGTGCTGCCTGTGAGGTTCATCTCACCGGTATTCACAAAACTGCCACCGCTGGCGTTGATGTTGGAGGATGAATTTTTAGTCATGATTTTTAGCTAGATTAACTACTTCAACAAATTCTCATATTCATTATGGTCAGGGATAGTTCAGCATAGGCTTTCCAAAAATCAGTCGTCGTTAAGGATTTTATCCAGATCCCTCACGTTATTAGCTTCTATATCTGCCTCTGCTCTAGCAATCAGGTGATCTAATTTTCCTGTAACTAAATCTGCTTCAATCTGTCTATCCCACATCTCATCAAGATAGTCTTGAAGCCAGTTTGCCAGAGCGCGAACTTCATTTTCCGGCAATTGCTTGATAGCTTATTCAACCTCTAGAAGATTAGTCATATAGAAATTCTGAAATTTGGAAACCATGTCCATCTTACCGTCAAATTACATTCCCCTTTGGCCACACTGGTCAAAAAGAATGACTTGACATGAGCGACTTCGTCTACACCGGGAGGAATACGATCCCGCAGAATGCTAGGTTTGAATACTTTAGGCGCTGTTGAAGTTTATCATAAAGGGGATAAATCATGATTATATGGTTAACTTAAAAAGCCTTTTTGACTTAAAATTTTCTCATACTTCTTCTGATCCATAGGACAATCTAACAACTCAAAAAACTCTTTTTTACTGAGATGACATTGTTTCGCCATTTTTGACAGTAAATTATCGGGTATATCCTTCATCTTCTTGGTATGGCTTGTTTTCGTTTTAGCTGTGGTTCGCTTCCCATCTAAGGTTACATAGACGAAATAATGATGATCTTTCTCAATTTTCTGAAAACCCTTCTTTGTTAATGAAGATTCTACCGTAGATTTCGATCGTGGCATTACTTAACCTCACTCATAAATGCTTTGAGCTTTTTGCGTAAACGAAGAGCATCAGGTGCTAGATCTTCTTCTCGACTAATGACATAAGCATCCCACATAAACGCTAACTGCTCTTTAATCTCTTCGATTAATTCTGTGCGATTTTCTGCAAACGCCAATAATCCGATCGTCTGATTTGTTACAGTAAGAAGCTGACTACTTTCATCAGTTTCAGGTTCAAGACTTAGAGGATGATTTAACTTAAAACTACGCCCTAACCAGACAAATTCCTGTAATTGTATAGGAGATGAGTCTATCAGATCTAAACGTTCAAATTTTAGCAAAGCCGCTGGAAAGGCATTGCTGTCGAGGGAAAACTCTCCTAAAACCTGAAAAAAACTCTTAAGATTACTACCAATCGATTTTTCCTGTTCAGAACGATAGCTGCATCTCAGCTTACGAGTTTTCAAAAAACTTATCTCTACTTCTTTCTTTTCCAAATCAATATTAGATAGCTTGCCAATGACTGACAAAAAATCCCTTTCTGTTACACAGCCATCCTCTTTTTCTAATCGGATTTGTGCCCCGTCTTCGGTAATATGTTGATCAGACATTTTGTTTTACTGAATTATGAGTTCAATCCCTAAAGGAGAAAGCGCTAGTACCTAGTCTAGTATA
>JBEAPM010000327.1:0-16539 GCA_041164445.1 Cyanobacteriota bacterium | reverse complement strand
AACGCATTCCTTTCAATAATTGCCGTACAGGCCCCAAAACGTTGGTGTTTTAACCTGATCCGAGCCGGTTTACCATTATCCACAAGGGACGGAAAAATATCAAGCGCCCCATTCAGCTTCTTCCTGACAATGCTTGATTTTAGCTGATTCCTGTGTCCACTCAACCCAAAACATTGAGGTGCCCTATAGATTAAGATCTTATTAAGGAAAGGGGAGATTTCCAGACCTATCCGTTAATTTAAGACCTTAAGATACCTCCTAACTGCGTCTTCATCCTCACCTTGGGCATTTCCCGTCGGTGGGGTTTTATTTTGCTTTATTCCAGCCCCCCCGCATTGCTCAATAAGCCTCGTTTGGGACCATGAATTGGATCCTCAACAATAATCGTCTGATCCCGTTTGGGCCCCACGGAAACGATCGCAATGGGCACTTCCATTAACCCCGCTAAATACTTGAGATACTCTAGGGCGGGAGTCGGTAAATCTTCTAACGTCCGACAGTGGGAGGTATTGGTTTTCCAGCCCGGTAGGGCGTGATAAATGGGCTTACATTTTTGCAGACGAGTGGCGCTGGTGGGGAAGTTTTCTAAGCGCTCTCCGTCAATGTCGTAGGCAATACAAACCTTCAGTTCATCCATATCGTCTAAAACGTCCAGCTTGGTAATGGCGAGACAGTCAATGCCATTAATGCGCACCGCATAGCGACCAATGACCGCATCAAACCAACCACAGCGACGCTTCCGCCCCGTAGTGGTGCCAAATTCGGCCCCCCGATCGCCGAGTTCTTCACCCCGCTCATCCAGCAATTCCGTTGGGAAGGGGCCTTCCCCGACTCGGGTGGTATAGGCCTTCGCCACCCCAATCACCCGATCGATCATCGTGGGCCCCACCCCAGCCCCAATGCAAGCTCCTCCGGCAACGGGGTTAGAAGAAGTCACGTAGGGATAGGTGCCATGATCGAGATCGAGCAGGGTTCCCTGGGCTCCTTCAAAGAGGACATTTTTACGGGTTTGTAGGGCCTCGTGAATTTTTAAGGTGCTATCTACAACGTAGGGCCGCAGACGATCGGCATAGCCTGCATATTCTTGAATAATCTCATCGGCATCTAACGGTTTTAAGCCGTAGAGTTTTTCCAGGATCGTATTTTTCTGAGCGATCGTCCAGCGCACCTTATCCGCTAGGCGATCCCACTCCATGAGGTCAATGATTCTCAAGCCTAGACGTTCTGACTTGTCTGCATAGGTGGGCCCAATGCCACGCCCTGTGGTGCCTAAGCGATAGGCACCTCGCTGCTCTTCAGCGGCGGTATCCAGCAGGCGATGATACGGCATGGTGACATGAGCCGTTTGGGCAATAAAGAGATGATCGCAAGGAATATTTAATTCCGCTAACTGATCGAGTTCACCAATCAATGCTTTGGGATCAATGACAGTTCCAGAGCCAATAATACAATCGGTATTTGAGTATAAAATCCCAGAAGGGATTAAGTGGAGTTTTAAGGTTTGTTCCCCGACAACCACTGTATGTCCGGCATTTACCCCGCCCTGATAGCGAACAACCACATCAGCAGATCGACTTAGTAAATCAGTTATCTTGCCTTTGCCTTCATCGCCCCATTGGGCACCTATCACAATAACGTTAGCCAAGAGTCTTGAGAAGAATAGGAGTTTGCACAAATAGGCATTATCTTTTTAGGCGATAACTTCTGTCAAGCTAATTTTCGACTTCTCGACTTCTTGACCGCTCACCTCTATCCGTTGGGATCGCAGCGATTTTGCTCAACTCTCTTGGTGCAACTCTTGGTGCAGCAACCAAATTCCGGTATAGGTCTGTCCCGAATCATCCGGTTGAACCAATAAAAAATGTAAGCCTTGGCTGAGGTTCAAGCGTTGTTGATAGGTCACCCCAGCCTGGCCCACCTCCGGATCCTGAAAGGTGGCCATGACCCAGCGGTGGTGTTCCTGATTGAAGTGGCTATGCAAAATTAAGCCCTGCAGTTCTCCCGGCACGTACTCCAACCAGAGGGGCTGTTGTTCCTGAATCCATTGGGCAATCCAGCGGGACTGCCGTCCCCCTTCTAAAATGACCCCTGGAATCAGTACCGTGGATGCTAACCCCAAGGCGAGGGGCGATCGTTCTGGGGATAGGGATTGAATGGGGATTGGACGGGATGTAGCAAAGTCCCATAACTCCCCAGCCGGTAGGGCCGCAAATTGCCAGCGATTGGGTCTCAGTGCTTCTGGAACTGGCTGCGGCGGCCGAGCCAGATTAGGATTCATGATGCTACACCTCCGATCATTAGGCCATTAACTCTTCTAGGGCAGCTTGGGCACATTCTTCGGGAGTAGGTGCCTCTCTCTCCTCCTCCGGTGGTAACTCAGGCAGGTTTGCGGCTTCCAGGGTGGCCCCACTCAAATTGGCCCGGCGGACATCTGCCCCCGTAAAGACCGCACCGGTCAAATTAGCGCCTAAAAAATTGGTACTGTCCAGAATGGCATCGGTAAAATCCACTTGGCTCAAGTTCGATCGGTTCAGCTTCGTTTCCGTTAAATTTACGCCCTGGAGATTTGCGCCCGTGAGGTTGGCGTACATTAAGCGGCTAGCGGCTAAACTGGCTCCCCGCAGTTGAGCCTGCATTAATTGGGCATGGGACAAATCCACCCGATCGAGCTTCGCCGCCTGCAGGTTAGCTCCTTCAAAACAGGCATGGGCCAATTCTGCTCCGGTGAGGGCTGCCCCTTGCAAGCAACTGAATTGAAAATTACTGTTCTGAGCATCTATGCGGCTGAGATTGGCGGCTTCAAGATTTGTGCCATTGAGGGTTGCCTCACTGAGATCCGCTCCCAAACATTGCGTTCCCCTAAGGTTAGCCTCCGTGAGGTTCGCTTGGTGCAGAGAGGCTCCGCTGAGATCCGTTCCTTCTAGATTTGCCTGAGCCAAATTTGCTCCACTGAGCATCCAGCCAACTAACTTAGTATGGCTCAAATCAATGATCACATCGGGGTGATCACTGCGCCATTGATTCCAACGTTCAACGCCATTTTCCAGTTCTCGGAGTTGTTCCTTATTTGCCATGCCTGCATCCTGGTTTCAAGACAGCCTGGTGCGAATAACCGCCTTTAATTTTAGAGTAAGCCGGTCTCTTCTAGTGCTTGCCATCCTAAACCTTGACGAATCACGATCGGATCGGTGTCGGTTAAATCTAAAATGGTGGAGACCTGATAGTGCTGATCGGCTTCTAGAATCACGGCTTCCCGTTCCTGAACCATGACGATAACATCCACTAAGCCATCTAAACGATCGAAAAATTCAGCTTCGTCCACCGGCTCATAGGGGGGTAATTCATTGACATCCGGCAATTCTCCGCTTTGAGCAAAATGGGCTGAAGTGGAAATGACCGGATTGCCCAAGGTGCCCAGAATCGCTTGGCAAATTTTGCTATCGGGAATACGAATTCCCGTGGTCTTGCGCTTGGGATCCATCACCACCCGAGGCACCAACTTTGTTGCGGGCAGAATGAACGTGTAGGGCCCCGGAATGAGGCGACGCATTAAGCGATAGGTGGGATCGACAATGCGGCAATATTGGGCCGCTTCGGAGAGGGAGGGACAAATAAAGGTCAGGGGTTTGTCATTGGCCAAGCGTTTGATTTGCCGCACCCGCTCCACCGCTGCTTTAGAATTTAAGTCGCAACCAATGGCATAGACGGTATCCGTAGGGTAGAGCAACACAGCCCCGCGCCGCAGGTCATCACAAATGGACGCGATCATGCGGGGTTGGGGACTCTCGGGGTGAACTTCGTAGCGCTTGGCCATGATGATTAGGGAATGGGTAGGGTGCAGGAACCAATGAAGACCGATCGGTCTCCCCTGCGGGATGATTTAGGGCGCGTCATGATGACAGCCCCTAGCAATAGGGCGTAACATCTTCGCCACAATCATCCGCTAGATAACTGAGGGCCCGGAAGCGTAAGCCCACCAACTGCTCGTAAAGGGGATTCAGTTGACAGAGGGGGGGGATGTGGACAATTTTGCGCCCAAAGAGGGTAATGTCTCGTTCAAAGGGACACTGGGGCGGAATTAAGCGACAGATGAACCGGGCAACGCGGGAATCATGCACTTCTAACCCATCCATCCAATCCTGTACCGGATGCAACAGGGCAATCCCATGATGATCTTGTCCAGGGGGATGGAGGGGATGGGCTTCTAAGGCCATGGGGCCCGAAGACTCTAGCTCATCGGGATGGTAAAGGGTGGCGCGAAGAGAATCGAGAATTTGGTCTTCTAAATGGAGGGCTTTGGCGAACTCATGGAGCAAAGCATCTTCTGGGGCAGAGTAGACCCCATCGGCCACCGCCACCATCACAGCGGTGCGGAGAAAATTTTGGGCGAGGGAAGTGTCATCCCCAAACGTTTCTTGCAGTGAGGAGGCAGCGATCGGTTTAAACTGCTCCACACTGATGTCAGGGGAGAGGGTTTCCTCTTCCATCAAGGCTTGAATGAGAACTTTTTCTTCCGCGTCAAAATGACCATCCGCCCAGGCCACCGTCAGTAGCCCTTGCAGCCAAGCTGAGATCTGGTCATTGGTATAGCGAGGGGTAGGAGACGTAACAGCACTAACCATGAATCATACCGGGTAGCGATCGTTCGCCCAATACTATAACACCCAGCGCCAACCTCTTCCGGGCAGTTCTTCGCCTCGTCATCCCATTGTCGGAGGACTGCCCTCTTGCACACTGATCCCAGTCCGGAGCAATAAGCGTAAACTTCAGCATAAATACGTAAATTCACTTGTAGCCATTAATAAATGGGTAAGAGAGCTTCAGTGTCAGTGATCTCAGGACAAGTTCACAAAATCTTTATCAAATTGCCCTTTATTTTAAAGTTTTAGCAAAAAGGCATCTATATTGAGCCAAGTGAGTTGACGTGTTGAGTACCAATGTGTAAGTTGGGAATACCTCCATCTACCACACAGTTTTGCAACGATATGCTTACTAACGCCAGTGATTCTGCCCTCGGTTCTGGTTTCTCGATCACTTTTGATCTGCCTGGATTAGATGAAATTGCCTTCAATCCTGAATCCGGTCAGAGATCTTTTCTGACTCAACTTCCCCACATTGTTCAGCAGGCTCAGGACACACTTCAGACCTTTCAAGCGGCTTCCTCCTTTGCCAGTGGTGTTCAGTTAGCTTTTGGCACTAGTGTTGATCTGGATGCTGTGCATCAGTCCATTAATGAGATTCTGGCGGGGAATGGCCCAGAGATTCAAGTGGTGGATCGTTCTGTCTTGGGAACGGCTCAGGGGGCCTTTGGCAACAATACGGTCTTTTTGCGCGATGATCTTTTAAATCCAGGGTTAACCTCTTTTTCCCAAGGGGTTGGTGTGCTACTGGAAGAATGGGGGCATTGGATCGATCGTTCTGTAAATGGGATCGATGCGGTGGGGGATGAAGGGGCAAGATTTGCCCGGGTTGTGGTTGGGGATGAGGTTTCCGGTGCAGAATGGGCAGCACTGCAGGCAGAAAATGATCACGGTGTATTGACTTTTAACGGTAGTTCGATCGCAGTGGAGTTTGCCGATGAGCCGGGCCTGTTCACCGTGGGCGAGAGCAGTTCGATTCGGTTTGACCTGTTAGCGGATGCTGGGGGCTATCGCGGCGAGTTAGCGATCGTTTCCTTGACTGGGATGGAGAATCTGGAGCGGGGATCCACGGCCTTTATTGAAGAAGCGGCCCGTCGTGCCCTCAGTAATGAGACTGGGTTTATCGTCTTCAGTGATGCCACAGAAGGGGCGCGGTTTAGCGGTGAGTTAGGGGAAGCCAATCAGAATAGCGGTAACCATGGCGGTACCAAAACCCTGACCTTTGCGCCAGGGACTGAAGTCTTTTTCATGCTGGTGCCCAATGGGACGATCGCTGAGGTACTGGATAATCCCAATGTGACCGGGGATAAGCGTCCCCTGTTTTCCCTGGCGGATGCCAACCCCGATGGAGCAGAGCAGTTTGGACAGTTGGGCACCAATGGAGGGAACTGGAGCACCTTTGGCTTTGAGGATTTGGTCGGGAATTCCGACAAAGACTTTAACGATCTGCTGTTCCGAGTGGAGGGTCTAGAGGGATCTGATGGCACCGGAGCGAGATTGGACGAATACCTCCCTTGGGCAACAGATCCGCACTTTTATTTTAGAAAATGATGACTTTGAAGCGCCCCAACCCTTAGGGAATAGCCTGGATAATGCTAGTGGGGCTGGGCCACTGCCGGATGCTGCCCCCGCAAGCCCTGGTTTCGGCAATAGTTCTGCACCCCTGGGCGAACCTCAACCCCTCGATAATCCCCAAGGGAATGGTCAGTCGGACACACTACCGGAAGAGGGCAATGGCTCGGGAACCACCCCGCCCCTCCTCAATTCCGATCAACCAGGGAATGAACTACCCATTGAAACGGTGGATGATCCCGATGTGGACGTAATTGGGGATCCCAATGGGGACGGATACTTGGGGGCAAATCCGGATGCCAGTGACAATGGTAACGGTGGCGCAACCGCTGATCCCATTGCAGAACAGCCGGATAACGATACGGAAAACGGGGGCAGCACACCCCCTGTTGAGGGAGAAAATGGCTCGGAAGAACCCGGTGCTCCAGTGGTGAATCCCATTACCAATGATGGCGAAGAGGATGATGAGGAAGATCCGATCGTTGGAGAGACGGACGATGATGATGGCGAGGATCCGACAGGGGAGACCGGTGATGATGAGGTGCAACCGCCCCAACCCCGTTACTCCCCCCGTCCCCGTGGCTTAGGGAATGGCGCAGAAGCGACTTACTACAATGAAAAAGATTTCACTCAGGAAGTCTTTGTCCGCACCGACGGGACGATTGATTGGGACTGGGGCAAGGAGTCCCCGGATCCGGTGATGGATAAGAATAACTTTAGTGTGGTCTGGGAAGCGGAGTTAGAAATTCCCGAAACAGGGGGCTATCGCTTTATTGCGGATGCGGATGACTGGATTTATGTCTATCTGGATGATGAGTTAATTCTGGAGAAAACCAACAACAACAAGACCCCTGCCATTAGCCAACTGGTGGACTTTGAAGCGGGTGAGCGGCCTCAGTTGCGGGTGGAATATGTGGAGAATGGGGGTGATGCCTGGGCGAAGCTGGAGTGGGAAAGTGATAGCTTTGGACGGCAGGTGATCCCTCAAGAGCGGCTCTACTCTGGCGAGGCGCTACTCTATAACCAACCCCTCATTGGCTTTATTGATACGGGCTTTGCGGCGAATAACCCCGACCTGGACTATGGCCGCATTACCTTGGGGTATGACTATGTGGATGGGGATGCTAATCCGCTGTTGGACCCCGGTGAAGGCAACGAGCATGGAACCTTTGTGGCGGGTCTGGTGGGAGCCACGCAAAATAACGATATGGGCATTTATGGTATGACGAATGATGCTCCCCTCTGGTTTGGTCGTGCGGTGGGTTCGGGTCAGTGGGCGCAGTCTTTGACGGAGTTTGTGGATTATTTCCAGGAGTCGGGCGCGATTAATGGAGTTGTGAACCTCAGCTTTGATCTGACCCAAGTGGATGCTGAGGGGAACGTCTCAACCCGGTATCAACTGACAGCGGAAGAGCAAGAAGCTCTGAACTACGCTGCATCAGTTCCAGGTCTCTTGATGGTGGCAGGGGCAGGTAATAATAGTGAAGCTATTTCTGCCTTGGGACAATCTTCTCAAGTCCTAACCAGCTTGATTACCGTAGGCGCAGTGAATGAAGATCGTAATAATCGGGCAGATTACTCCAGCACAGGAGCGGGCTTAGACGTTTTAGCATGGGGTGGTACCGCCGAAGATCCTCTGTATTCCCTAGCAGGTGAAGGATTAGCCACGATGTCTGGTACCTCCGTTGCGGCAGCTAAAGTGAGCGGATTAGCAGCGTTCATCTGGTCAATAAATCCTGATTTATCGTCGGCACAGGTTAAGGACATAATTGTGAATACTGCTACAGATTTGAACCAGGCCGGCTGGGATAGTGAAACTGGTTATGGACTCATTAATGTATTTGCAGCACAAAAATTAGCTAGAGGTACAGAACCTCTTCCTTTTGTCCCTGAACTGTTATCAACAGAAGACTTATGGACAGATAGCAGTTTCTTCACTCCTGGGGAAAGGGCACAGCTAGATGATGCCACACCTACTGATAACAGTCCAATGAATACATCAGCAGAACTAAACTCCCAAGTTCCAGAGCTTTATACATTGGATAATGGAGTTATTTTAATCTCAAGTAGTGAAGATAAAACATTCAATCTTGGTTATGACGAGAGCATGAATACAACATCAACGAAATGGGTTAACTTGTCGAAATATAGTACAGATGATGGAGTCAGATTTTCAACCGATGAAACCGAGGAAAATGACTTCTATCGCAAATATTTCAAGGCAACATCATATCAGAAGATTTCAATAGACTTTAAGGAATTAGGCTCCCATGTTAAATTTATTTCAATGCCTAATCGAATGCTATTGGATGGAGGTTATCGTTTCACTTTTCAAGGTACAGATGGCAATCTAGCTTTCTATCAAAATAGCGAACAAGACTCCATACTAGAAGAACAAGACGTTCAATATGGAACCAAGGATTTAGCTGATATTCTCGCTGAGAACGACGGAGAGGGGTTTAAGAAGGATAAGCACATATGGTCTACTGGTATAAGTCAATCTCTTCCTAAGGATATATCTCTACCTTATACAACTGAAACAGGGTTGACCTTGGAACCATCGCGTTTATCATTTCAGCGTGATGGAAACTTAACGGCTTACCTTAGCATTACTGACAATTCAGAAAACTATAAAGAATTACCTATCTGGGCAACAGATACTAGTAGCTATGGAGCAAGTAAGTTTGAAGCTAAATCCTATTCAAACGGTAGTGGTATTGGAGGCTTAGAACCCACAAGCGTAACAATTACTAATCAAGATGCTACTAAAATCAAAAATATCTTAGAAATCCCTGGCGAGGCAGACTGGCGTCCTGGCCTAGACATTCAACTGAATTTTGACGATCGCTATACACCATTCACAGATCAGCAAAAAGCCATAATTGAACAAGCAGCAGTTAACTGGGAACGCATTATTACCGGAGATATGATACCTAACTGGTTAAATATAAAAGAACCAGATGATACTCCTAGAGGAGTGTTACATATTAATCTAGTTCAAGAGGAGAGACACTTTACATTAGTATCTAATAATTATAGCGGGCAGTTAAATGGACGTTTGCCAGATGGACTTACTGGTCGCATAAATACAGGAGGACAAACAGGTGCTCGTATATATACCAGTGATGCGTACCCTGATATAAAGAGTCTAGAAGACGAGTTTTTAAACAGGACTGACCAGAATGGCAATCCTATTGATGATGTTTATATCAACTTCAGACCTACTGTTGGCGCTAAAGGCACAACCTATCAACTTACATTAGCTATGCATGAGTTAGGGCATGCTCTAGGTCTTCCTGATTACCCTATTGGTACAAGACCTTCTGATGCATTGGATGAGAGTCTCATGAATCCAACAGAAACTCAATATTGGGATGGAATAAACAATGACCTTTATAATAAAATTGAAGAACTTGGTTATCGTGTTAACAGAACGGCAAGTGTTCAGTGGACTTGGCCTTAAAACTTAAAACAGATACGATCGTTAATCTTGTAGGGTGCGTTCATGAAATGTAATGCACCCACCACCCATTGAACACCGACTGACTCAGCAGCTTTCTTCATCCAAAATCAACGCCATCCCCGATCGCTCTGGTTTGGAGCCATGCGTAATTACCAAACGCTGACAGAACTGACGGAAGAATACTTTACCCGTCACCCCGATGAAATTGATGATTTTCTCAAAGTGCTTTGAGGGATATGCCCAAGATGGCGATGGAGCAGTATTGCTGTCATAACTGTGCCTGATTGCCCGTGTGAAAGGACTATCAGTAATAGCAGGTGACATTGATACACCAGATCAGGAACTTCAAAAAGCATGGACAGTTCCAGACCCTTTGCGCCTCGATCGAGTGAATGCTCTCATGTGGGCGAGGGGTTATCAACTCATTCCCCAAAGGGTTGATCAGATGGCATAAATTCTGTATTTAGAATCAATATCGCCCGATCGATCGGCAATAAGAGGGAAGCGATCGGCAGGGGCGAAGCATTTGCACCGATGTTTGCTGGAAAGATCAATGATCTTGAGGCAAATGCTTCGCCCGTACAGGTAGGGGGAGAAGCGATCGGGATGAGTATAATGGAGAGCGATCACTCTCAATACTCATGGTTTTAAATTCAACCGCGAAGCAGCCCATGAATGTTAGATATGAGTAATGGGCAACTGATTGAAAGTCAACTCATCATTACGATAGCAACACATTTACTTTCCAGGATTCAACTTCAACCCCAAATAAACATGACTAAATCTACGCTCAATACTCCTGAACTTGAAACATTGATCACTCAGATTGTCCATCGGCTCCTCAGCCAATGGCACATTCTGCCGCCCAAACCTGATCCTAATGCTTTTCTGGCAACGTTTGGTACATGGGAAGACGATCGCTCTGCCAACGAAATCATCCAGGACATCTACAATAGTCGCACAGTTGACTCACAATGACCTATCTCCTAGATACAGATATTTGCATCTACTGAGAACTGAAAGCAACTCTGCGAAAGGCCGGAACTCTAATTGCAGATATGGATCTGTTCATTGCCAGCATCGCTCTATCTGAAAATCGTATTTTAGTGACGAATAATCTACGCCACTATCATCGTATTCCAGGCTTGGATCTCGAAAATTGGTCATGAGCAGTCGTTTTTATGGGAGTGGAAGAGGGCAGAGCGATCGGGTTGAGTATAATAGGAAGCGATCGTTGGTTGTGTGGGATGGGGCGATCGCTATCCTTACCAATGCTCTATCACCAAACCATCCACATAATCAAAATCTGAATCATCAGTCACAAGCACCCAACCCCGTTCTAAACAATGCGCCGCAATCCAAACATCATTCATCGGAATTGGTCGTCCCTTTCGCTTCAAAGCCAAACGAGTTTGTGCATAAACAACAGCCGTTTTTCTCTCAATTGGAACAACTACACAAGCCTCAATAAACTCTAAATAGCGAGGTAAATTTTTTAATGCGCGAGTAGAGTTCTCAGCACCAAACAATAACTCTCCCGCTACAATCGCCGACAAAAATATTTCTGGCAACGCCAAAACCCTTGAGACAACATCAGGATCACCATTCAAAAAACGTACCGCAACAGAAGTATCTAGCGCAATTTCACCACTCATTTACATCCACCTGACGGCAATCCGATCTAATTACGTTCTGCAAATCAGCAGCTTCAGCATCACTCAAAATACCTGCAAATTTGGCTAAAGGATGATGAATACGTGTCGTCTTAACGCGACGTAAAAAATCTAAAACCACTTTGACTAACTCATCTGGAACCTCTGTAAGTTCTTGGATAAGCTGCTCACGACTAGTCATAGCTTTGACCCTCTTTAACAAAGTTATCGTTAATATTATAGCTAATCAGTCTCAAAAGAAAATATACAGATTTGGCGATCGGGTGGTGAGAGGCGATCGGGTTGAGTATAATCGAAAGCGATCGACTTTAGGGTAAGCGATCGTTCGGTGAGTGGTGTGAGTGGCAATAGCGATCGTTGTGCTGGACACGTCCCTATGAACTTTGTCACCCAAAAGGAGCCAAAACGTGAATTTAGCTTTGAATCTTCCCCCTGAATTGGCACAATATCTTTTACAGGAAGCGCAACAGCGATCGCTCTCTGTAGAGCAAGTTGTCTTACAGCTATTAGAGCAAGCGGTTAAAATTCCTAACCAAGTAACAGAAGATACATTCAATGCCACTGATGCAGGGGAAAACTTGGTTCGCTGTGATAATGCCGATGAAATGTTTCAGTTGCTCAATATCTAATGTTGAAACCATCCTATAGCAGACAATTTGAGCGCGATCTTAAAAAGATGCTGAAGCAAGGCAAAAAAGGAGGCAAAATTAAAGCAGTTATTCGGCTCCTCATAGATGACGAGCCATTACCACTTAAGTATAAAGATCATAAATTAGTTGGCAACTATGTAGGAAGGCGAGAATGTCACATTGAATCAGATTGGCTACTTGTCTATAAAAAAACAACTGAAGAAATCATTTTTGAGCGTACAGGTACCCATTCCGATCTCTTTAAGTAAGGAAAAAAGCAATGGGACTTTAGAGCGTGAGGAGAGCGATCAGATTGATGGAGATAGAAGAGGGGATATGGGAGCGATCGTTAATGACTTGCTGATTGTGTCAATTAGCGATCGCTAGAGGCGAAGCTCTTGCACTGATTCTTTCTGGAAAGATTAGGGATTTTGAGGCAAATGTTTTGCCCAATTATTGGTTGTCCGATCGCAAAAGCAACTCTTAAGCCAAGGTGAACCCTAGGTGCCAGTGTTTCAATACTCCTGTGAATCCTAGGGCACGATCGTTAATGATCAGTTGCCAATCGCCTTGGGGGTTGCGGCGCAGGAGTCGTTCTAAGCCCGGTGTTGTTTGGAGAGAGTAGGTTGTTTCTAAATGGGTCTGTCGGCCTAGGGTAGGGGCCTGCAGGAGGATGAGATCCCCCTGGGGTGGGGTGAGATAAATTTCTAAGTCTCCGAGAAAGTGGTGCTCTAGTTCTAGACCTGTCTCGATCGCTAGGATTCTGCGGGACTGGAGGACGGTGAGGGTTTGAATGAGGCGATCGTTATCAGGAATGGGGAGTGGGTTGGCTAATTCTAGGGTCAGGGTCAAGGTTTGAGGAGATTGCCCGGAGGTGGGGAGGATCTGAGGTTTGCGCTGGAGGGCTTCCTGTACGGCTTTGGCGGCATTAATGAGACCATAGCCAAACCAAGGGGAGTGGCCATTTCGTTCATAACTGCCTAGCCGTAGACCCAGTTGAGGGTCTGGATTGGGATCGACTCGTTTTTCGGCGGTTTGGCGCAAAATATCCTTGACTTCCGCGAGGGTCAGGCTGGGGTTGATGGAGAGCATTAAACCAACTACACCCGCGACGATCGGTGTGGCGCTGGAGGTGCCCCCAAAGGTGGCGGTAAAATCGCCACGATCGTAGCCTGCAGCCCCAGTTCGATCGCTGCTCCAGATACTTAACCCTGCTAAGGGCGTTTTAAGGGGTGGTGCAGTGGGAATTAATCCGGTTTCCGTGAGGACGATCGCGGGGATGCCGTTGCTACTGGGGGCAGTAATAAAAATCTCATTGCCCCAATTACTATAGGCGGCTTTCTGGCCGAGGCTGGTGCAGGCGGACACGGCGATCGTGTCGGGGTGGGCAGCAAAACCATTGAGCCAGTGGATTTGGCCGGAGAGCAAATTGCGGGGCCAACCCCGTTCGGTCACGGGGGCGTTAACGGGACGATTAAAGTTTCCCGCTGCAAAGAGAATGATGCAGCCTTTGCCGTCTCGCCCCTCTTTTGCGGCATAGCTAATGGCAGCTTTTTGCCGCAGAGAGAGGGGAAAATGGACGGAACCAGCACCCCAACTACAACAAATGATGGCGGCTCCTTGCTCCACGGCCCAGTGAAAAATATCTTCGATGGAACGATCGTCTAAATATCCCGTTGTGCGGATGGGCAGAAGGGCACAGCCCGGTGCAACTCCTACAATGCCATCTCCGTTTTCTTCCGCTAGGGCAACCCCTGCCACCGCTGTACCGTGATTTTCCTGATCCCCATCCGGGAGGGGTAAAAAGTCCTTTCCTCGCAAATCCCGAGGGGCAATGAGTTTACCGACTCCTCGGAAATCCGGATGGTTCAGGTCAATGCCTTCATCGGCTATGGCAATGACGATCGATCGCTCTCCTCGGGTAATATCCCAAGCCTGCTCCACTTCAATATCAACGATCGCTTCCGAGGTGGGGGGGCTTCCTTTGCTTAAGTACCATTGACGAGGGTAGAGGCTATCTTTGGGGGTATAGAACGGGGCGTGGCGCAGGATAATGTTGGCTTCGGCCAGCAGTACTTCCGGTAAGGTCATCAGCCGATTAGCGAGTTTAATGGGATTTTCCCGAGCCAGGGGGGTCAGTTCTGTAATCCAGGTATTACTCAAACCCCGCACCGGAGAACCCAATGCCAGCCCTGCCCCGTTGGTTAGGGTTTGAATGCGGGGACGAGTGACGGTACTTTCAAAGGCGATCGTCACCTCATCCCCAATGTATACCTCCGTTTCGGGATCCCCCGCCAGGCTATAGACATGGGCGGCATATTGCACCTGAGGGCATTGGCGAGCCTGGAGCATCACCTGATCCAGCACCGCCGCCGCTAACTCTGAGGTGGCATCCACGTCCGTGAGTTGAATCCCGAAGAGGGGGGTTCCCTCAATCTTCTTAATTTGTCCCCAAGCTTTGGCCCCTGGTACCTGCTCTGGCGTAAGGGAACGATCGCTTAAGCGCAGAACAAAACGATCGTTCCGCTTGATCAACAACAACTCTTCGCCCCCCCGCTGGAGGACAAGTCCTTCTTGACCTTCGGGTACTCCCCCATAGGGAGAGCCAACTCCACTATTCATCTAACACACCCCAACATGAGTAAATACGCACCTGAAAACCGGAACACCCCTGTGTAAGATTAATATTAACTGCTGTCTAGGTCAGTTACGGTTCCTCTCAACAGATTTGAGGGCAATCTTCCGCCGTCAGTGAGTCGCCAACAATGGCCCATCAGTGCCTGACAACCTGACCGATCGCGTTCTCTTAATCCTTTCCATCTTATGGCCACGACTTCCTTAACTCTGTACGGCATTCCCCAGTGTGGAACCTGCAAGAAAGCCCTGCAATGGCTGGATCATCAGCAACTTCCCTACACCTTTATTAACCTCAAAGACAATCCCCCCGACGCAGAAACGATCGCGGCGTGGGTTAACACCTTGGGCAGTAAACCGTTACGCAATACCTCCGGTCAGTCTTACCGTGCCTTAGGGAGCGATCGTCAAACCTGGACAGAGGAACAATGGATTGCGGCCTTTGCCCAGGATGCCATGCTCTTGAAGCGTCCGGTGGTGGTGCAAGAGGGCAAAGCGATCGGGACGGGATTTAAGGAAACGGGTTGGCCAGTGCAGGTTTTAAACCCACCCCCAACCCCCTCCCAAGAGGGGGCTTAAACCCACCCCCAACCCCCCAAGAGGGGGCTTGAATCCCTCGTTGACTGAGGGCGTTTATCTGTACTATCGCTTGGCTACCTTTGCACTACTTCCAGACCTCCTAGGCATTGCCGCTCAGTCTGTATCAGCCTTGATTTGCCTGAGAAGCATTGAACCTCTAGTGTCAGCATCAGGAAGCCCCACAGACGATCGGGCTGTGATTTCTTTGCCTCTGGGCAGGGTTTTTGGTGTTTTGCTTAAAGCACAAGATAGGTGGATGGCTAAGATTTCTATACCGTGATCTGGATCTTCCCGAAAACCGGTAAAATAAGTTTAATTTAAATTACGTTCTATCAGGTGTACGCTATCCGGTACGCCAATCTAGTAAGGGGTGAAGACGGTCAATTATGAATCTTAAAGACTTAGCACCAGCGGACAAACAAGCGGTAGCGATTTATTTTCCCTACTACAATACTTCTAACAAACGCCAAGTTCTTCCCTTTGCTATTACGCTGTACAAGCAGGCTGCGCTAGAAGGGGCTCGGCACATTGAAGGGGGAGAACCTATTCCCTTTGTTGCCAGTTGGATGGTGTCTAATTTACCCGCTGACATGACTCGCTGCCGCATCCAGTTTAATAACGATGCCGATCTCAGCTATGAGGTCATGCTGTCCAATCATGAATTCATCGATTTTTTGATTGATCTCCTCATTGATTTTAAGCGGACTAAAAACGTTGATTTTTCCCAGGGGTTTTACCGCCGCCTGATGCAGTTTGAGGCTGTGGCTTAATAGTTGTGGCTTTAGGGAGTGGCGTAAGCTATTAGTCGGGGACTGTGCAACACCCTTATGTTTTCCTACGATCGCTATCTCTACTTTAGGGAAACGGATGCTGCCGGTGTGGTTTACTTTAGTGAAGTTTTAAACCTTTGTCATGAGGTCTATGAAGCCTCTCTGAGGCGGGCTGGAATTGATCTGAAGCTCTTTTTTAGTCCCCAGGGAAGCACGATCGTTCCCATTGTTCACGCAGAGGTAGACTTTTTTCAGCCCCTCTCCTGCGGCGATCGCATTTGGGTTGACTTAACCTTGAACGATTCCGATCCTCCGAACTCTTCAACTCTAAGCCCTGCAACTCAGTTTGAACTGGCCTATACGCTCTATGCCACGGCAGAACGAAACGATCGTCCTGTGGCTCAGGCCAAGACGAGTCATGTCTGTTTAAATGCGGCCACTCGTCGCCGTGAGGACTATCGGGAATACCTGGGGGAATGGATGCTTCTTCTCGTCAGCAGCGAAGTTTTTTCCTAGTATTTTGGGCTACCAACTGAAGGCGGAAGAGTGCGGCGCGGAGCGCCGCACGCTTCCCTTAAA
>JBEAPM010000326.1:0-12028 GCA_041164445.1 Cyanobacteriota bacterium | reverse complement strand
TGTTTGCGATCGTTAATGGCTCCAGCAGCTTAAGTCTCTCTGGCTTAAAAATCTCCCTATCCACCGATGATGATGGAACGGGTATTACCTCTGATGGTGATGGTGGCTTTATCTTTACCTTTGGTGGCATTGAGTTCAGTGTTAGCTTTAATGCTGACGAAATTGAAGATGCTTTTGGTGGTTTACTGGGTATTGATTTAAACAATGATGATGTCAATGATGAAATTATTGATGAGGTCATTGCAAATTGTCAGGATCCTGGCACATACACGATTCGCGGTAGCATCTTCCGGGAAGCTGCTTTCAACAATACGATCGGCTTCTTCTTGGCCAATGCTGAGGGGGCAGTTCTAGATTCTAATGGTGGAGTTGCAGCAACTCTTGATGATCTCACTAACTACAGACAGGCGATCGTTGATAATTTACTGACTAATGCTCAGTATCAAGTTGCTAATAACACGACGCTCGACTTTTCCTTCAGTATTACTACGGTGACGACTGCGGTTTATGTCTTGCCTGTGTTAGCGGTTCAAGGAGACTTTAGTAGCTTCTCGGACATTTACTATCCTGTTATTGCGGCTAACTCTGATAGAGTTGACCATGCTAAATTCCAGGGTGTGTCTGGAAACTCTCGGTTCTTCGGTTTCGAGGATTTACCCGGTAATACTGGCATCAGCGATAATGACTTTGACGACTTTGTTGTTAGTGTTCAAGTTTCATAATGAAAACGATCGCTAATCCCTAGGTTTTGCTTAGAGTCTATCGATTTAAAGTATTTTAGAGTGGGACATTTCCACTCTAGCCCTCGCTCTTATCTTTAGTGTGAGCGAGGGCTTTTTTTGTTGTTTTTTACTTAGAAATCGAAATGAACTATAGGGATAAATTCGTTTAAATTATGATGTTTCAAAACTACTCCTTAACCTTAGATTAGAAAGGACTTAATATGAGATTAACCTATTGTAGTGAAAACTTATGTTTGAATAGTTAATAACTGTTTTATTAATACGATCGTAAGTCACTCATGTAATTGCTTCTTGCCTCATCTAGGGCTGGAAAAAACGATCGAGAGCTTCATCAATAAATTCATCTGACGCTTGCAATCTTAGGAGGCTTCAACGTGGCTACAGTTTTCATTAACGAAATTCACTACGACAACACTGGTACGGACATAGGCGAATTCATTGAAATTGCTGGCCCCGCAGGAACAGATTTAACGGGTTGGTCAGTTGTTTTTTACAATGGTAGTGGGGGTGCAAGTTATGCAACTCTCAATTTGAGTGGAGTCATTGATAATGAAGGACCTTCTGGTTTTGGTAGCCTCAGTTTTACTCAATCGGGTATTCAAAATGGTGCCCCCGATGGTTTAGCGTTGGTTGATAATAATGGCACTGTGATTCAGTTCCTGAGCTATGAAGGTAGCTTTGTTGCCACAAATGGTCCCGCAAATGGCTTAACCAGTACAGATATAGGGGTTTCCGAGGCAGGTACTGAAACCGCTGGTCTTTCACTGCAATTGACCGGGACTGGTTCAGATTCTGCAAACTTTACCTGGACTGCTCCTAGCGCTGAATCACCGGGCAGTATTAATGTAGGACAAACTTTTAGTGCTGGATCCCCCACTCCTGGTGTAACGATCGCTCAGTCTGGTGGCAGTACTGATGTGACCGAAGGGGTAGCCACTAAGACTGTAACGGTTACAGCAGTTGATGATAGTGATGTGGAAGGTGCCCACACAGGAACAATTACTCACTCTACTGCCAGTACTGATGCCAATTACAATGGGATAACGATCGCTCCTGTCAGCGCCAACATTTCCGATAATGATGCGCCCGTCACCCTGATTAGCACTATCCAAGGTGACGGATCGGAAAGTCCTCTGGTGGGTCAGCAAGTCAAGATCGAAGCGATCGTTGTGGGTAACTTCCAGGATGGCGATGGGGATGCCAGCCGTAACTTGCGCGGCTTCTATGTCCAGGAAGAAGATGCCGATGCCGATGCCGATGGTAATGCCCTGACCTCCGAAGGAATTTTCATTTTTGAAAACGGCAACTTCATCACCGATGTGAATGTGGGCGATAAAGTCCAGATCACAGGCACCGTGGATGAGTTCTTTGGCGAAACCCAGCTTGACACCATCACTAATATCACTGTAATCAGTACGGAGAATCCCCTGCCCACCGCTGCTACCATTACCCTGCCTGCGGCGGCTACCACCCTAGGACAAAATGGCAATGTGCAACCGGATTTAGAAGCCTTTGAGGGGATGCGGGTGAACTTCACGGACACCCTGACCATCAGTGAGATGTTCAACCTCGATCGCTTCAATGAAATCAAACTGGTTCAAGGCGATCGTCCCATACAGTTCACCCAAAACAATGATCCCAGTGCCGCAGGTCTTGCCGCCCACCTCCAGGAAGTGGGTGCCCGCACTATCACCTACGACGACGGTTTAAATCAACAAAACCAACTCATTGGCAACCTGGATGGCTTTGGCCACACCTTCAGCACCGCCACTGATATTCGCATGGGAGATACCATTACCGGACTCTCTGGCGTTCTCAGCTATCAGTGGGCGGGGAACTCTGCCAGTGGTGCCACCTGGCGGGTACGCTCCACCCAAAATGGTGAGAATACCGTTACGAAGGTCAACGATCGCCCTGCCACCCCAGAAGATGTGGGCGGTTCCCTCAAGGTGACGGGCTTCAATGTCCTCAACTATTTCAAGACGATCGATCTGTCGGGAGTCAATACCGCCATTGGTCAAGACCCCCGTGGGGCAGACACCGCTGATGAGTTCAATCGTCAAACGGACAAACTGGTGACAGCTTTACTCGCGATCGATGCCGATGTACTGGGGCTGGTGGAACTGGAAAACGACTTCCAGCCCGGTTCTAGTGGCAACGCGATCGAGTATCTGGTGGATCAACTCAACGCCATTGACGGGGCGGGGACTTATGCTTGGGTCAATCCCAGTACTCAGTTCGTGGGCACCGATGCGATCGCCGTGGGACTGATTTACAAGCCCGGTGCCGTTAGCTTGGTGGGAAATGTGGTGATTCTAGACACCCCCGCCTTTGTGGATCCGAACAACACAGGGGAAGATCGCAACCGTCCGGCAGTGGCACAAACCTTCGAGGACTTGGCAACGGGTGAAACCTTCACCGCTGTTGTTAATCACCTCAAATCTAAAGGAGCTTCTGGCCTGACCGCTGGGGATGCCAATAATCCTGACTCTGACCAAGGGGATGGTCAAGGCTTCTGGAACGATACCCGCGCTAAGTCTGCCCAAGCCCTAGTGGACTGGCTCAATACCAATCCTACGGGAGTGAATGACTCGGATTATATTCTTCTGGGTGACTTCAATGCCTACGCTCAGGAAGATCCCGTCAAAGTTTTAGAAGCTGCTGGCTATGTCAATCTTGCGGACAACTTTAGTGGGGGTACTGCCACCTCCTACGTTTTTGATGGTCAAGTGGGAACTCTAGACTATGCTTTTGCCAGTCCCAGCCTGTTCAGTCAAGTCACCGGGGCAACGGAGTGGGGGATCAACAGCGACGAAGCAGATGCTCTGGACTACAACCTGGACTTTGGCCGCGACCCCGCCATTGCCGATCGCATTAGCCCGATTCGCACTTCTGACCACGATCCCGTTATTGTGGGGCTACAACTGAATACTACTGCAGTGGATGACACTGCTCCTGTAGTGACTGCTGAGCAGACCTTCACCTACGCTGAGAACCAAGCTGCTGACTATGCCATTGGTACGGTTGAGGCAATCGATAACGTAGCTGTTGCTACTTATGCGATCGTTTCCGGCAACGACGACGAGTTCTTCGCCATTGACGCAGAGACGGGATTATTAACCTTGACCGAAGTGGGTGTTGCTGCTGCCTCCAACGACTTCGAGGCTGAACCCAACACCTTTACCCTAGGCATCACCGCTACGGATGAGGCTGGCAATGTTTCCGCTGAAACTCCTGTCACTATCAACGTAACGGATGTGGATGAGGTTCCCCCTGAAATAACTGCTGAAATAGACCTAGAGGAGAGTGACGAGGAAAACGGAGTCATTGCCCTCACCAATGCCTTGCTACTCGCCTTCCAAGCCACTGTCACCAGTGCCTCCTTTGTCAATGAACTGGTGATCTTCCAGGTACAAGACAGTGACGGTAACGTCGTTGATCCCAATGGCGACACCATTAGCCCCGATGCTCAAGGGTATTTGGAAGCCATTCTCAATGCCAGCACCACTCAAGTCGTACTCTCCACCTTGGCGAATAATCAGGATGTGGATAGCGGTTTGCCCAATGCCTTCCTCAGTACCTTTGGCGGCAATCTCAATGGATTGACCAGTGAACTCCTCGTTAATTCCTCTACCCGTCTCGGCTTTATGTTAGTGAGGGATGGCAGCCTGGATGATTTAGAGGCTGGCAAGGATCTAGAGGTCTTGTTCTCGACCACAGGGCAAGCCCAGTTGAGCGAGCTGACCAATGGTGGATTCTCTCTCACTTTTGGTGAGGATGGTCTTACTTTTGAAGTCAGTACTGCCGAATTCGATACCACGATCGATTTCACCACTGAAGCTAGTCGCCTTGGTCGTAATGTAGCCATTAATGATGAAACCGTTGAAGCGATCGATTTGCTGAACTTCAGCTTAGATGTGGATGGTGATGGTGTCGTTGATGACCTTACTGGTCAAGCTATTAATGTTCAGATTACCCTCTACCGCGAAGCTGCCTTTGATAACTTGATTGGGTTCTATCTGGCGAATGCTGACGGATCTGTCAACGGTGTAGCGGTTACGGCTGTCAATTACGCTCAAACCGCCTTTGAAAGTGCAATTACGACCTTTAACGCCCCCCCGAACCAGAGCACGGTCAACGTTACCCTCGATAATCTCACGGTGGGTAATTTGCTGTTGCCCTTCATCGTTTCCAATAGCACCACTCCCAACGCTGACTTTAGCAATATCTACTTCCCCTTCATTAGTCTCAACGCTGATGGAGCGGATCACATTCGTCTGCTAGGTCAAGGTGTATTTGGCTTTGAGGATTTGCCTGGTGGTGGGGATCAGGACTTTGATGACATCATTGCTCAAATTACGGTAGTGAGTGCGTCATCAATTTAGTCCAGAACCTTTACGGTTCGGCGCTGAAACCCTACATTCCGCAGGTTAGGATTTAATTGAGAATATATTTTAATAACGATCGCTGAGATGTACATTCTTCGTCAAGTATTCGCAATAGCCTTACTTATTGAGAATTCTATCTTGAGACTCAAAATATTTGAGAATTGCTAAAAAGCTTTCCCAGAGAGGGTTGTGGACATAAATACTCATTCTTGACTTAAGACATGCGGAATGTAGGTGAAACCAGTACCTCGATTCATTGTGGTGGGCGGTCTAGCCACCCGCCACAATTTCTATTCTTCTGGCTTAACTTCGTCGGTTTTGGAGTTTCTTCGTGACCTCAGCCAGGCTTTCCTGAGCCGCTACCGAGAGTTGAAGTTCCTGCAAGGACTGAAATAATCCGCCTGCAATCTCATAACCTAAGCGGGCACACTGCAATTTCACAGACCGATCGCCCAGGGGAAACTCTAGCAAGAGATTCGCAAAGACCCCAAGGGCTACTGCAAACATCCGTTGCTCCTCTCGCTGTCCAGAATTCTGGACTTGTTTTTCCAGCAAGGACATCACCTCTAACAGATCCAGATTGAGAGAGGGCAAGTGTTTTTCTAACCAGGGATAGACCCGCTGGGGGTTGCCCTCCGCACTCACGATGACTTGTAACGTTTGTTGGAAAAAGGCTAGGGAATGGTCTGGGGCGATCGGCTCATCTGCAATAAACATCATCAGACCTTGGGCCACTCGATCTAACCAGTCTGCATTGGGTTTCCCTTGTTGACGCAGCATTTGCGCCACCTGACCCATCACCGTTAGGAACTCCTGATCCAGCAAATCCGGATGGCGCTGCAACAACGCCATTTCTTGACCCTGGGGGCAGGCTAATAACTGTTCAATCACACTCACATAGGCTTTGAGCCGATCCTCATCCATACCTTCGCACCAGAGCAGCAGATCCACTCTAACTCGATTACGGATCTCAGTCCTGCTTTATGCGATCGTTTACGAGATTGTTTCCCCTCAGTTTCGTCGCTACCTTGAAGACCTTGGATACAATGAAGTCACCTCTCTACCCTGCGCCATTTCATGCCCCAAACTCTTCCTGCGTCCGAGGTCACTTTACGATCGCTCAAGCAGTCTCTGAACCTTCAGCCAGCTTCCAGTGCCCAGTTCTTTCCAGAATGGCAGATTGAGGCTACACCCTGCAGTGAAATTGAGCAGACCTACCTCGATCGCGTGCAGGCGAATTTTCTCGATCTGCTGGAAGAGCCACCAGCCCTAGAAAATAGCGTGAAAATGGTCGTACTTGCACCTTTGTTGGATCTAGCCGGTCTCTACCGCCGTCCCTTTCGGATTACCACCGAAACCAGTATTGAAATTGAACTCGAAGACGAAGATCGCTGCATTCGAGGACGTATTGATGTGCTAGTCGTCAGGGATTCATTGTGGCTAGTGGTCATTGAATCCAAACGGAGTGATTTTTCGGTTAGCCGTGCTCTACCTCAAACCTTGGCATACATGCTCGGAAATCCTCAAGCTGATCGTGCTACTTTTGGTCTCATTACCAACGGCACAGAGTTTATGTTTCTCAAAACCCAACAGAGGGAAACGGGGGAAACTGAGGCAACGCGCCTGAGCCAATATGCAACATCTCGACTGTTTTCTCTCTTTAATCCGGGTAATGAACTTGCCCAGGTTTTAGTGATTCTCAAGCACTTGGCACACCAATCCGCTCAGCAATGATAGGGCGCACACCACACAACGGTTTGAGCAGTTAAGCCTTAATCGCTTGTCCTGTTTTGAGACTTAAACGTTCATTTTCTACCGCAACAACGATCGTGCTGCCTGTTTGAAAATCACCCCGTAAAATAGCTTTGGCGATCGGGGTTTCTAACTCACGCTGTAACGATCGCTTGAGGGGACGAGCACCATAAACCGGGTCGTAGCCCACTTCGACCAAGAAATCGATCGCTTCATCAGAAATCTGTAAGCTAATTTTGCGATCCGCTAAACGATCGGCAAGGCGCTGACTTTGAATGCGGACAATGTGACGCAGTTGATGGCGTTGTAAACTATGGAAAATAATAATTTCATCAATCCGATTCAAAAATTCGGGGCGGAAATTGGATCGCATCGAATCCATCACCCGTGTGCGCATTTCTTCATACCGCCCATCGTCTCCCGCCACATCCAAAATATAGGAGGAGCCAATATTACTGGTCATGATGATGATGCTATTTTTAAAGTCCACCGTATGCCCTTGAGCATCGGTCACGCGACCATCATCCAAAATTTGCAACATGATGTTAAACACATCGGGATGCGCTTTTTCAATTTCATCAAATAAAATCACCGCATAGGGCCGACGACGCACGGATTCTGTCAATTGTCCCCCTTCGTCATAGCCCACATACCCTGGCGGCGCACCAATCAAGCGAGAGACGGAATGTTTTTCCATATATTCCGACATGTCAATGCGCACCATCGCATCTTCGGTGTCAAATAAATAGGCGGCTAGGGCTTTGGCTAATTCTGTTTTACCCACCCCCGTTGGCCCCAGGAAAATAAAGCTGGCGGTGGGTCGATTGGGATCGGCTAAACCAGCCCGGGAGCGTTGAATGGCATCGGCAACGGCGGTTACGGCATCGTCTTGACCAATGACTCGCTGGTGTAATTCTTCTTCTAAGAGGAGCAGTTTCTGCATTTCTGATTCCACCAATTTGCTGATGGGAATGCCTGTCCATTTAGAAATAATTTCTGCAATATCTTCCTCCGTCACCTCTTCCCGCAGAAGCGATCGTCCCGTCGTTTGGGTACTTTCAAATTGATCTTCAGCGAGTTGAAGTTGACGTTGTAGATCCGTTAATTTACCATACTTGAGGGTAGCCGCTTTTTCGAGATCGTAATCTCGCTCGGCATTTTGAATTTCAACATTGACTCGCTCAATTTCATCTTTCAGGCTTTTGCGATTGTCTAGAATTTCCTTCTCGGCTTTCCATTGCGCATTTAACCCAGATTGGGATTCCCGTAAATCTGCTAATTCCTTCTGTAACCGATCGAGACGTTCTAAGGAGGCTTGATCACTTTCTTTCTGTAAGGATAAGCGCTCCATTTCCAGTTGCACGATCTTACGATCGATTTCATCGAGTTCTTCAGGTTTAGAAGTACTTTCCATTTTTAATTTAGCCGCAGCTTCATCGACTAAATCGATCGCTTTATCCGGCAAAAAACGATCGCTAATGTATCGGGTGGATAAGGTGGCGGCCGCCACTAAAGCCGTATCGGCAATTTTGACGTTATGGTGGGTTTCATAGCGATCCTTCAGCCCGCGCAAAATAGAAATCGTATCCTCCACCGTCGGTTGATCCACATAGACCTGTTGGAAGCGTCGTTCTAAAGCGGCATCTTTTTCAATATATTTGCGATATTCATCTAAAGTTGTGGCCCCAATACAGCGCAATTCGCCCCGGGCCAACATAGGTTTAAGTAAATTACCCGCATCCATAGATCCCTGGCTGGCCCCAGCCCCCACAACGGTATGAATTTCATCAATAAAGAGGATAATTTTGCCATCGGAATCCGTCACTTCCTTGAGCACTGCTTTGAGCCGTTCTTCAAATTCACCCCGATATTTTGCCCCTGCAATCAAGGCTCCCATGTCTAAAGCAATCAGTTTTCGCTCTTTCAAGGATTCCGGCACATCACCATTGACAATACGTTGAGCAAGCCCTTCTGCGATCGCGGTTTTACCCACGCCGGGTTCCCCAATTAAAACGGGATTATTTTTAGTCCGTCGGGAGAGAATTTGAATCGTGCGGCGAATTTCATCATCCCGTCCAATGACCGGATCCAATAAACCTTGACGGGCGAAATCCGTCAGATCTCGTCCATATTTTTCTAAGGATTGATATTTCGCTTCAGGGTTTTGATCCGTCACTTTTTGGTTTCCTCGAACTTGAATAATGGTATTTTTTAAGGTTTCTTCAGTGAGATTCAGTTCCTTGAGTAAATCTCGTCCAAAACGATCGTCTTTTGCATAGCCTAGGAGCAAGTGTTCAATGGAAATATAATCATCCTCAAAGCGTTTACGATATTGTTCCGATCGATCTAAAAGCTTATCTAGGGATTGCCCTAAATAAACAGAACTATTGCTTCCACTCACCTTGGGCTGGCGCGTTATAAAGTCATCGGTATAATCCTGTAACCGCTGTAGGGGAATCCCCAGTTTCGTAAAAATACTACTACTTAATCCTTCTTGCTCTAAGAGGGCTTTGAAAAGATGTTCACTTTCAATTTGTTGTTGCTGAGCTTGTTTGGCAATATCAGGGGTATGGGCGATCGCTTCCCAAGCTTTGTCCGTAAATTGATTAGGATTGGTTGGTTGCATAGACGGCTTCACTCCTGAAATTCCTGGCTATTGCTATCCTAAAACCGAAAGGGAGCAAGCTGGGAGTGCTGAAGTCCCCCCAACAAAGTGGGGAAATTCTACCTCATACCTCAGTTAGAGCCAGATTGCAGATCGCCTCGTTCCTCATTCTGCCGGTAAAAGAGGCTACCCCCTTAAGGCGGAATCTTCCATTAAATTTTTCCGCTTGCAGCGGAAAGCCTGAAAAGACCTGCTTAAGATTGTTTTTCGATCGCTAGCGTAAAGACTTGAGAGGCCTCCGGGTCTAAATGAATCGATAAACTCTTCTGGGCAGGGGACAGGATCTGTTGAGATTCAAGATTTTCAATCCGGGTCACGGGATCCGCTTGATCCGTGATCTGGGCGGTGAGGGAGTCTAAATCCACCTGGAAGTCCCCACCTTCTGTGGAATAGGCATAGAGAATTGCCGCGCAAGCCGTGATCGGCTCCTCTGCTTCGTCATCCGTGAGACAGCGATCGTCATCTCGCAGCATAAATAAATCTTTATCTGGATGGGATCCCTGAGGAAAGAGAAAATGGGTTTGGCCATAGCGCAGTAAGGGGTAATCCCGGCGCAGGTGTCCTAATTGCTGAGTCAGGTGATATAAAGACGGGCTCCACCCCTCATCCTCGGGCCAGATCATCATCGGTTCATTAAAGGGATCTCCCCCCGCCCCAAAGGGACTGCGATGATCAATATGATAGGGAACGGCTAAGCCTGTTTCTACGCCATAAAACAAGAGGGGAACCCCAGGACTTAGGAACAAAAACTTCAGCGCACTGGCATAGGCCGTTTCGGTCATTTTGGGATAATAGGTCAATAAGCGGGTTTGGTTTGCCGCCTCCAGAAAATTAATCCAAGCTAAAGCCTCTTCTTCCCGTACCTTTTCCAGGGAAGATCGAGGAATTTCTAAGGACTGACTCGGGTTCAACATGAACTTTAAAAACTTTTGAGGTAAGCGATCGTTGTAGTATTGTCCTGATTTTCCTAGGGCATGTTCTCGCAACACAACTGTTCGTCCATCCCAGCCCCGATCGTTACCAAAAAAGCGACGAGCAGCAATACTCAAACTATAATTAACTAAGTCAAAGTTTTTTGTGTTTTTATACCATTCAATGCTTTTTTCATTACGATAACCTCCATCCCCGTAGTCCCCAATTAAGATTGCCTGAGGATTAACATCCGCAACGATCGTCTCTAAGTCCTGCCAAAAGTTCAGGGGTACATTGGGAATGGCGGGCAAGTATAATCCGGCAATGGGGGTTTCAGGCTGATTAAAACTCAACCAAAATTTAATGGCACCAAGTAAATACTTATAGACTGCCGGATTTTGATGATTTAAGTCGGGTAAACCATCCACAGAACCCTGCTCCAGCGCTTCAGGAGTAGGACGATTATAATCAATATCTAGATGTTCATGGAACCAGTTTTGGGGATTACTTTTCTTGGTCTCTGAATCCACATATTCTGCTACTAATTCTCCCGTTTTATAGACCGCACCTTGATCCGTTAACCATTGCTGATATTGCTCAGGATCAAAACTAGGATAGGGATCAAATCCTCGATAGGGAGAGGTGTGATTTAAGTTAAATTCTAAGATAATGCCAATATCTCGTTTGTGGGCTTCATTCAGTAACCTAGCGAAGGCTTGAAAGCGATCGTTTTCATCCGCTAAATGTTCATCAATCTCCCACCAATCTTTAGTCCAGGAACGATTAAAACCAGCGGAGGCATGGGCATAAAATTGATCATAATGTTCAGCCTCAGGTGAAACCCGATCGTGGAGATAGCCATTTTGCCAGGGGTTATAAATAAGACCGTTTGCGGCATCTTGAATGGGGGACAACACTAATTTTGTAATGCCTAAGCCCTGAAGATAATCTAATTTCTGGGTAATCCCCGCTAAATCCCCTCCCCAGTACAAATTAATATAGCGATGACTCGGATCGTATAAATAGGGCAGTAAAACCTGGTTGGCTTCGTTGTAGTCTCGCTCCCTCTCCGGCACCGTTTCATCCAGGGGAAAGGCCGCCAGCGGAATATTATTGTCTGGGTTGCCATCCGCAAAGCGATCGACCTGAATGTAGTACAAAACGTCATTAGCCAAGTTGCCCCGACCGGTATACAGGGGCAAAGCAGCCGTATCCGCATTTTGCACCGGCTGCGCCCAGGCGGGCAAAACGGGACTACTGGACCAGCAAAAAATGAAGCAGAGCAGGAGTGAAATTACAACTTTCATAGAGTACCCAGTGAAGGGGAGAGCTATCGAAGTGGGGGGCTATGCTCCATCAGGCTACCACTTGATTTCGTGGCTTTCCAGCGAAAGCGAAAAAATTTAAGGGTAGGAGGCCGGACTTCCCACATTCCCCCGGAAGGGGATAGCCGCTAATCCCGGAACAACCAACTATAAACAACCGCGCTGATCTTCTGCAGGCATCTGAATTGCCAAAAAGTAGCTCCCCAATTTCTGCAAGAGAAACTGAGGAGCCACCGAGACCAG
>JBEAPM010000325.1:0-5584 GCA_041164445.1 Cyanobacteriota bacterium | reverse complement strand
CTAAGGTGAGAATAAATTGTAGGGTGATTGTGATGGCATTATTAAAAACAGAAAAGAAGTTTTCTAGAAACTTGGTCACGATCGGGCTAGCCTGTTGGGATAACTCAGGGAAATCAAATTGTGAGAGGTTCACATCAACCCCATCCTGTTGAATTTGTTCCTGTAATAAACCCAAGATATCTCGAGCTTCTACAAAGCGATCGGGAATTTGTTGCATGAGCCAATCTAGCCAGCGGGGAAGGCTTAACCAGGCTTTTTCTAGGCCCAGGGGAACTAAGCGAATCAGTTGTTGAAATTGAGTAATAAAGGGCGGTACCACTAAGGTGATAAAGAGCATGGCAACCACAAAAATGAGGCAGAGCACGAGCCAGATCGATCGCTTTCTGGGGATGTTGGCCCGTTTACTGAGGAGCCGCACTAGACTATTCACCGCCGTAGACAAAACGATCGCAGTGAAGAGAATGAGGAGCAACTGACGAATTTGCCAAAGGACATACAGTGCCATCCCAACAATTAAAATACCTATCCACTGACCCACAACGATCGACTCCTCATGAATGAACAGAGAAATGTAACCCTGGCCTTTCGCAGCGGAAATCCAGGGTCACATTTCCCTTGGACTGTAGGGCGCGTCATTTCATCGCTAACGGATGACAGCCCCTAGAGCGCGTCATCAATTAGGCCTAGAAGCCTTGCGACATCAAGGTTACCGCGCCCGCTCCAGCAAATATAACTAGGGGCTGAAACGACTGCCGTATAAACACTTCAGCGCTAAATGATGACAGCCCCTAGGTTTAACCACCACTAATCTTTGCTTTATAGCCTGCTTTGAGCAAAAACTGTAATAATTTTTCCCGATGATCGCCTTGAATCTCTAAGGTATTGTCTTTTAGAGTTCCCCCTGTCCCACAATGGGACTTCAGTTGCTTCAGCAGGGCATTCAAGGTTTCTGGATTGGCTTCAAATCCCGAAATCACCGTCACCGTCTTACCCCCCCGCCCCTTACGAGAGGCTTGGAGCCTGAGATTTTGCTCCTGGGGATTCCGATTCGGTACTCCTCTTGCCAAAGCAGACTCATCACTGTCTCCAAATTCCCGGTAAACCATTTTACCCTTACGCCCCATATTGACCCCCTCGATCGACTCCATTGCGGCACTGACAATTTAAGATAGGATGAAGTGCATTCATCCTGACCCTCTTTTAAGAGTATCAGTAGATCATGGTTCAAATTTTAATTATTGATGACGATCCAGCGATTCAGCGGGTACTCAAAAAAGCAATCCTGAAAGAAGGATACCAAGTTGGACTGGCAAGTGATGGGCAAACGGGTATCGAGCTTGCCCAATCGCTTCAACCCGCACTGATCATTTGTGATTGGGTCATGCCGGGTATAGATGGTTTAGAGGTCTGTCGCCACATTAAGACCCACCCCAATCTATCAACAACTTTTTTTATTTTGCTGACTTCTCGTAGCTCTCTAGAAGATCGTATTTTGGGGCTGGATACGGGGGCCGATGATTTCTTACCCAAACCCATTGAAATTACGGAGTTACATGCTCGGATCCGGGCCGGTTTAAGGATTCAGCAGTTAACTACAGATCTTCAGCATCAAAAACAGTTATTAGAGTTGGAACTAAACGAGGCCAGTGAATATGTCCGATCGATTTTACCCGCCTCCCTCAATGCGCCAATTCCCATTCAGGCGACCTTTATTCCTTGTCGTCAACTGGGGGGAGATTGCTTCGATTATTTCTGGTTAGACTCGGGGGAACTGGTCTTTTTTCTCTTGGATGTTTCGGGGCATGGTTTAGGGGCTGCATTACCTTCGGTTTCTATCTTAAACCTGTTGCGATCGAAGTCTTTAACGGATGTAGATTTTCGCCAACCCGCTCAAGTGTTGAGTGCTCTGAATCGTATTTTTCAAATGGGAACTCAAGGCGATCGTTACTTTACACTATGGTATGGCATTTATAATCCAGAGACTCAGATCTTAACCTATTCTAGTGCAGGGCATCCTCCCGCACTCTTAGTTTTTCCCGCTGCAGCAGTCTCTAGAACCTATCCCGCTCAAATTGAGATTCGTTCCCTACGTACCCGGGGGTTACCCATTGGCTTATTTCCAGATTCTCAGTATATTTCTGCTGAACAACTGGTGCTTCCCGGTAGTTCTCTCTACATTTTTAGTGATGGGGTTTATGAGTTACCCCAACCGAATGGTGAAATTTGGGGTTTGCCGCGCTTTATTGAGTTATTACGATCGCTTCATGCGGAGAACCCTCCCAGTTTAGAGGCCATTCAAGATGCCCTTGTGCAAGAGAACAATGGATCGGTTTTTCAGGATGATATTTCTTTAATTAAAGTACAATTTTAGGGCTTTCCGCTGAAAGCGAAAAAAGGTTTAAGGGAAGAATGAAACGCTTTGCACTGCACTCTTTCGCCTTCAATGAGTAGCCCAATTTTAGCCTGCTAATTTTAGACTGCCAATTTTAGAATTTACCTTTACTGAATTTGGATTCGCCCTAAGGCATAGACTCCCTGTTGACTTAATACTTCAATCCCGTCCTCCGTTAACCCCACATCAGCAAAACGGCGAGGATAGGTAATCAACAGAACTGTTGTTGCTCCCTCCGCCTTGATCTGTGCCAGAAAGTCACGGGCAGGTTGAGAAAATCGGAAAAAATGAATGGATTGATGGGAATAAAAGACGATGCTGGGTTTTTCTAAGCCCAACATGAGAATCGGTTCCTCGGGCTGACGAACTTGGGTCAAAACTTCCGCTAAGTCCCGCAAGGGTGCTTGACGGTGCTGATCTAGGGTAAAGGTGACGGGAATTAGGGTAAAGACAAAAATAAGCACAAACCCTAGGAAGTTCGTGCCCCAGAGCCAAGCCTTCCGGCGGTAAAGAATGAGGAGTAGGGAGACGATCGCTGCGGTGAGGCTAATTCCCCCCGCGATCGTTAACAAACCAGTGGCTTCTAAATCCGTGGCAAAGGTGGGCATGGCGGGATCTTCAATGCGGGGCAGCCAGCGGGACTGGAGCAAAAAGATCAGTCCTAAAACCCCGAGAAAACCAACATTGAGGAGGGGAACTAAGGGGAATCTGTGGGATCGAGCAGGGGGGGAAGTTTCCGAGGTGGCCGGTAGGCCGAACAGATCACTCCAGTACAGCGCCACGAGGATGGCCGCCGCAGGCATCAGGGGCAGGACATAGCTGGGTAGCTTGGTGACCGCGATCGTAAAGAAGCTAAAGGTGACCCCAAACCAGCATCCTGCAAAGAGCCCCAAGTGACGGTGCCGGGGAAGTGATCGCCATCGCCGCCATTGCCACAACCGCAACGAACCGATCGTGGCGGGTAAGTATAAAGACCAGGGGGCAAAGCCAACTAAAACCACTAGGAAGTAGAAATACCAGGGGGCACTGTGGTGATTAACCACCTGGGTGAATCGTTCCAGATTGTGGTAGCCAAAAAAAGAGTCGATATAGGCTTCTCCGTTTGCCCGAATGACCAAGAGGTACCAGGGGATCGAGAGAAGCGCAACCCAGGCCAACCCCAACCCCAGTCGCAGTTCCCGCAAAACAGACCACTGCCCGGTGTAGGCTAAAAAGCTTAAAACGATCAAACCGGGCAGCACGATGCCGATGGGCCCTTTGGTTAAGATAGCTAAAGCACAGAAAGTATAAGCGGCAAAATACCAACGGTTGTTTTTCGGATCAGGATCTGGAGAGGCATAGCCCTGAAAAAAGCAGAGCAAACAACAGCCCATACAACCATTGAGCAACATATCGGAAACCCCCACGCGACCCCAGACCAGCATTTCTCCAGAAAAGGCGGTCATGGCGGTGGCTAAAAAAGCACTGATCCAACCTTGGGCAGCGGGTTGTAGGGGGGAGGTTGGGGCAGACGCTCCCTTGCCTCCCAAGGAGTTGCCGTAACAAACCAGGGTATATCCTACGCCTGCCATTAAAACCATAGCCGCCAGAGCAGAGGGCAACCGGACTGCCCATTCATTAACCCCCAGGATTTGATAGGCGATCGCCATCAGCCAGTAAATCAGGGGGGGTTTATCAAAGCGCGTTACGTCATTGAAATAGGGGGTAATCCAATCTTGGCGCACCAGCATTTGGCGGGCAGCTTCTGCAAAGAGGGGTTCTGTTTCATCCACTAAGCCCACACTCCCCAGGTGCCAGAGGAAAGCTAAGGCTCCCAGCCCCAGGATCCAGAGGGTTAAGAGGATGCTTAGGGTGCGAGGAGATTGCATCAGGTCTACAGGTTTCATTGCGGATCCTTGAGGGCAGTGGGAATGGCTTTCAACAAGCGATCGATCGTTTCTGCCACGATTTCTGAAGGACGATCGTTGAGAAAATGTAAATCGGCTTCTCCGTAGAGGGATCGTCTTTGCTGGAGTAGATTTTCTAATTTAGCGAGGGGATCCGGAGTCTGCAGGAGAGGTCGAGGGGTTGGATCCGCCTGGAGTCGCTCGAATAATTGCGCTAGGGGAACATCCAGCCAAATCACCAAACCTTGATGGAGATAGCTCCAGTTTTCGCGGCGGGTGACTATGCCGCCTCCGGTGGCTACCACCAGGTGATGATAAGGACAGAGTTGACCGAGCACCATGGTTTCCACGGTGCGAAAGCCCTCCTCTCCCTCTTGGGCAAAAATCTCGGGAATCGATCGCTGTGCCACCTGCTCAATCAAAGTATCCGTATCAAAAAATTGATAGCCTAAGGCTGCCGCAAGTTCCTTTCCCAGCGTACTTTTACCCGCTCCCATCATTCCGACAACATAAAGGTTTAAGCCCTTGAGACGATCGAATAGGTGTTGATTAGAGTCCATGCCTTTACTCAATGAGTCCACGCCAAAGATCTTATGATAAGTAGTCCCCCAGCACTCAGGCTAGGAGGCTTTGAAGATTAATGAGGGGAGATCCCCCGACGATCGCTTTAGCCCTCAACAGTTGGAACTCGAGGAACTCCAGCAGGGTCAATACCACCATTCTCGCTAGTCCAAACCCTCTCGGGTAGCCCAGCTTGGCTTATTTCTCGAGGTGCTTTGAGGGCTTAAAGCTCTCACTAAAAGCCGAAATTGAGGTGTTCTAGAACATTCCCCAACTCTATCGACTATATTATGTTGAATTTTCTCCAGCGTTTAAGTCGTCGCTTTGTTCGTAAATCAACTCAGGTTTCCCAAACCCCCCTCAATAAAGTCAGCCTAATTATTCTGATTATTATTGATGTTTTTGTCTTAATTAATGTTTTCAGTGGGCTTTATAGTGTTTCCTCCTTTCCCTTAAGTCCTCAGGAAACTTATCCCTGCTACAGTGATTACCAAACCTTTCATGATAGTCAAAGTAGTTTAAACGATCGTCAATTTTTAGCGCTACAAGATGCCCTCAATCCATCCTCTCCGGTTCCTAACGATATTCTAGAGCGTCGCTTAGGTCAGGTCGATAGCCTCTGTCGTAAAGGTTCATACCCCCCCCTTTCTAAGTTGCAACAAAACCCTATAATTCTCAATAAATCTTGAGGTGAGGGATTTCCCCGATCGGATATATTACATTCAGACCAAATGCAGAAAAAATG
>JBEAPM010000324.1:0-4328 GCA_041164445.1 Cyanobacteriota bacterium | reverse complement strand
TTAGAACGGGTGGCAAGGATAAAGACCTCAATGGGTTCGGTGATCAAGATGGTAACGCCAGGATTCTCGGCAATCGCCTTTTAGATGACGATCTTTTAACGGGTGGTTCTTCCTTTATCCGTGTCAGTGATAAGAGTAATCCTAATGACTTGGGCGGTAAGGAATACTTTGAAGGGGTGGTTAAATTCGGCGCAGAGTTTACGGCCAGCGTCTTTGCCTCCACTGCGAATACCAGCAAATTTGGATCCACTACCTACATCCACTTCTTTGATGATTTAGGGGGAACTTACTTGGGTTCTGCTCAATATAAGACCGATGGTAGTCAGCCTGTGCAGTTGGGCGACCAGCTTGCAGGAGCAACCCTCGTTGGCTTCGATGGCGTTGATGGTTCAGCGTTTCTTTAAGGCTTAGGGCCAAGAACTGACGATCGTGTTTCAGTGGATTCATGGCTTGAAAACACTGAGCACCATCAGCAGTGAGTGAAACAAAGAACGAAAGGCGGAAGACTGCAGCGTAACGGGCTAAAGTCTTCCGTCTTATTTTTTTGCTTTCGTGTAAAGCCATGAAGTGGACAGCCACACCTCGATTAATGATGTCGTGCGGCGCACTTTACCAACGACGCTCCCGATTTTTGCGTGGATAGCCGCGCCCATCCGAGTTTTATCGCTAAGGGCTGAGACAGCTACAGCATAGGCATTTCATCACTAACTCACAGCCCCTAGAGAAATTTGGCGAGGTGCCCAATGTGAAGTTTTTTAAAGATTTGGTAAAGAAACGGGACAGCAGGATCGAAAAAAGTTACTTCGTATTTAAAGAGTTTATGAAGTAGTAGCAAAAACCTAGCTTTTCAGAAAAAATGCTGCGACACTTGACCGGAAGTCGGGAAACTTAATTCAACTTTTAACGGGTGAGTTACCAAGATGATCACAAATACATCTACCAGCACAGATTATCAGGATAGTATTGCAAGCGTGGAGGATGAAGTCTGTACTGAACATACTCCCTTTATACAAGAGGAATCAGGGGTTGGTGGATACTGTGTTGAAGAGACTGAATCCAGTGCAATGCTTGAGGTTCCCTCTGTCGTAAATTCCCCTCTAGGGCATCAGCAGAGTCCAGGACTGGCAGTCAAGACTGATTCCGTAACGCAACCATTGGCTAACACACAGTTAGATATAGATAAGCTCATTCTGGAAGACTTTGCTACCGACGAGACTCAAGTTCCGAGTGAAGACAGTATTGAAGGCGTTGAAGTTCAACTCAAGGATGCTACTGAAACGATTATCGCCACTACCACTACTACCGTCGATGGTTCCTACTCCTTTACAGGCTTAGAGCCAGGACTCTATCATCTCCAATTCACTGCACCAATGGGTTATGCATTCACTTTCCCGAGTTTTTTGGGGGACAATCCTGCGCTGAGTTCAGAGTCCGCTATTACGGAATTAAGTCAAAGTATTACACTAGCATCCGGTGAATTTAATGATACCCTAGGGGCAGGACTGATTTTAACGCGAATTTTAGAGGATACCATTCCCTTAGATATCAGTGCTGAAACACCCCAAACAGATATTGATCTGGATCGTGCTACTGTCCCATCAATAAAGCGGAGTGCTGACAGCGTCACCTATTTAGAAGATGAGGGTACAGCCCCTAGCCTGATAGTCGAGGGTAAACAACAACAGTCTGGGCAGGGATTAATACAAGGTGATTACAAAATCACTCTTGCGGGTTTAGTGTCCTACCTGAAGGCGTTAAACTCACTACAGTTAACATAAACTGACGACTAACTTGGGGCGGTAGAGTGCGGCACTCTGCTATTCAATCTCTTCGCTTTGATTGGAAATGGTAAAACGGCCCCCACCTTGTGCAAAGTGCCCCAGAAGTATTCTCTCATGGCGTAGAAGATCTTCATCGGTTAAAATCCTAGAGCATCGTTCTTTTTAGGAGTTAGTTTATGGCTGTCCAAGTTGATATTGGCATTTCTGAGGCTTCTCGCCAAGCGATCGCAGCAGGACTGTCTCGTCTCTTAGCAGACACCTATACCCTCTACCTCAAAACCCATAATTTTCATTGGAATGTAACCGGGCCGCGTTTTCAGTCTTTGCATTTGATGTTTGAGCAACAATATACTGAATTAGCGCTAGCGGTGGATAGTGTTGCAGAACGCATTCGGACGTTGGGCTACCCTGCTCCTGGTAGTTACAGCGAATATGCTCGCCTCTCTTCGATCGCAGAAACCGAAGGGGTTCCAGAGGCGGAAGAGATGATTCGCTTATTAATCAACGGTAACGAAGCCGTAGCCAAAACCGCCCGCTCCATTCTCTCTACAGCGGAAGAGGCTCAAGATGAAGCAACGGTGGATCTGCTGGTGCAACGGATGCAAATTCACGAGAAGACGGCATGGATGCTGCGGAGTAGTCTTTAGACCCTAAAGGGAGGCCAACCACTCTAAAACGATCGCATTGACTCGATCGCTACATTCATCCTGGGGACAGTGGCCAGCTTGATCCAGTTCCACTAGGTGAATACGGGGATTGAGGGCAACACAACGGCGAGCGAGTTGAGGCGGTACCAACCGATCCTGTTTCCCCCAGATCAAAAGGATGGGGAGTTGCATCTGGGGTAAGGTCGATCGAGCTTGATCGGAGGGGGCAACGATGCCCATCCCTCGGGTTAGGCATCTTAGGGCTAAGGCAGCCTGGGGCTCATGGGCAGGCTCTCGGATCAGCGCTTTTAACTCCTCATCGACCCAGCGGGGATCGGCATAGGCATTGCGGAGGGCAGGATAGAGAATTTGAGGCGACCGAACGATCGCTAATAGTGGGTTAATCACCACGGGGGACGTTAGTAAAAAGGTTACCCAATAGCGAATACTGTCCCCCACCGCCTTGAGGAGAGCAGGGGGATTGGGTGGTTCTTGTGGCAGCGATCGAGATAACAGGGAAGCATCGGGAAGATTAATCAACACTAAGCCCCGTACCCGATCGGAATAGCGATGGGCCGTGAGGAGACTGACCACAGAGCCGAGGGAATTTCCCACTAAAATGACCGGACGTTGAATAAAGGTGTCACAAAAATCGGCAATCAGTTCCGCAAAAAAGGCTGGATTGTAGTTTGCCCCTGCTTTTTGCGATCGTCCAAACCCGAGTAAATCCAACGCATAAACCGGATGGGATTCGCTCCAGGGTTTTAAATTATTGCGCCAATGGCCCAGAGCAGCCCCAAACCCATGCACCAGCAGTAAGGGAGGCGCAGAGGTGGCGGAGCGGGGTCGTAAATAACAGTAATGAATGCGCCAGCCTCGCCAAGACCAATAGCGATCGTGGCCCAAACGGGGAGAATCAATAAGTAAAGTACTCATACCGTAGTGGTCAGGAGAAGGTAGCCAGAATGCTCTAACCGAGCCAGGATTTGTTGTAAGGATTGGAAGGCTTGCTGGGCAGAATTGAGTTGTAAGGTCACCAGATCTAACATATTGACCTGTTGCCACCGCTGAACGATCGTCCAGATTGATTGCTCCCCTTCAAACAACGGCAATAAACAAGACGCGGTACTACAATCCAAAATGATTTGTTCGTTAGATAGCGGTAAATGGGGCGTTAAGGGGAAGGGCTGTAAGGTTTTTAAACTCTGAATCAGCGATTGCTTGACCTCCGGACGATTCAGTTGGGGATGTAGCAAAACTTTGGCCGATTCCCACTCGCGTTGAGTCCATTGAGAGACTAACTTAGGGACTACCTGGGGAGATGACCCAGATTCCCTTGAACAAGCCCAAAAATCTAAAAGCCTATGGATGGGATTGAGTTTATTATAGAAATTAAGGTATTGACCAATTGTTAAGGTTGCTAAATACCGAACAACGCGATCGGGTGGGGTACTCTGAAATAAACTTAAAATATTCCACTCACGCCAGTTCACCATATTAATAAATTGAAGACCAGATTGTTCTAGAATTTGAAAACATTCTGATACGGAATATCCTTTATCACCCTGTAATAAATAGTTTGCTAAGATAAATTCTTTTTTATCCGGTGCATTCAAAAAAGAAGGAAATACTCTCCGCTTGAGTTCAACCGCATTCCCCAAAGAGTGGATTAATTTTACAGCATCCACCATTTCTTCCTCTTCAGGATTTCGATTCAGAAGCCCAATATCCTTGAAAAGACTTTGAGCGCGGAAATAGCCTTCCCTTTGCAAGGCATTATGCAAGTTAGCACGGATAATGCCTTGAGGTTTTAGCAGGGCTTGCATTGACGCTAATCCTTGATAGGGATCAGTGAGCAAGTAAAGGACTTCATCACAGTTAATATAATCGAAACTCAATT
>JBEAPM010000323.1:0-4694 GCA_041164445.1 Cyanobacteriota bacterium | reverse complement strand
CCCCCACCACACAACCCATTTAGGATTGCTGTAGAGGGTATCCCTTTGATGGCGCATCATCAATTCAGTCCAGCCCCCTGACGGTATCAACATTAGCTGCACCCGTCCTCGTTTTACAGATCGGGGCTGAAACAGAGTAAGCACGGCATAGGCATTTCATCACCAAGGGATGATAGCCCCCAGGAGACTGGCATCGTTAGCCTGTGCCCGTCAGCACAACCTCGGGAAATTTCGATTTAGTCTTGATTTTGATTAAGATTACGGAAGACCTCAGGGGTTCCTCGGTCACACTTTTGAATCGGGGAGCGCGGGAGTCTTGAATGATCCTTCACCATACTGCAACCATGCTAGATACGCCCCATATTTATCCCCTAGTTTGGAACACCGATCACCTCTTATTGTTAGATCAAAACCGAATTCCTCGGGAACTGTCCCTCATTGAAGTTCGGCGGGGAGAAGACTTAGGGGAAGCGATTCAACGTCAAATTATCCGGGGCAATCCGGTCATTCGAGTCGCCATGGCCTATGCGTTGTACCTAGGAGCCCAAAAACTAACGACAACCGATCGGGCTACTTTTTTGGAAGGCTTAGGAATCTGGGTCGATCGTCTGGAAGCCTCTGCTCAAAAAGTTCCCGGTCTAGATCAACCTCTCCGGCCCCTCTATCTGGCATTGCAAAATCAGCCGGGATCGGTGGCAGAACTGAAAAACTATGTCTTACAAACCGCTCAGGATTGGCATCTACAAGAATTACAAACCTGTTATGCCATTGGCGAACAAGGTTTAGAGGCACTGCCCTCGTCTCCAGATGCCTTAGGGGTGTTGGTCTATGGCAACTGTGGCGGACTCGCCACAACGGGGTATGGTACCGCCCTCGGTGTGGTGCGATCCGCCCGTAGAATTAAACGGATTCGTCAGGTCTATGTCGCTGAAACTCGACCCAGTTTTCAAGGGGCTCGGTTTGCCGCCTGGGAATGTGTCCAGGAAGGAATTCCTGTTGCGGTGATGACGGAGGGTATGGTGGGGGTTGCTATGCAACAAGGCTTAATTGATGTGGTGATTTTAGGGGCGCAAGGCATTGCTGCGAATGGAGATGTGGTTAACTGGGTAGGATCCTACCTGATTGCGCTAGCGGCGGAAGCCCATCGTATTCCGGTGATGGTGACTGCTCCTTGGCAAACCGTTGATTTCGATAAGGCAACGGGACAAGCTTTTACGGTCACAAATTTGTCCACTCCAGATAGTTATGAATGGGATGGCACCTTGATCTATCCCCCCGGCGCGGAGATCTATTCCCCCGCTTATGATGTTGTTCCTGAAAACCTAATCCAAACGATCGTCACAGAACGGGGCAATTTTAAGCCTGGTGACCTCAAATCGGGGCGATCGTGGCATAAATAATCAAAAATGGGCACCTCGATTCAATGCGTTTTCCGCTGCGGTGGCTTCCTGTGACTGCGTGACAAGAGAAACCTCGCTTGGCATTTTTCGAGGGCTTTCCACTGAAAGCGGAAAAATTTAAGGGCAGAGTGCGGCGCACTCTGCCGCCTTAAGTGGGTAGCCTTGTCGAGGTAATCCCTAACGGATGACAGCCCTTAGCCCACTAAGCTTTTCACTTTGGCCATAATGCCTACTGGATCAATGCCCTGGTGGGGGAATTGTTCCCAGAGACCGCCACAGCCTTCTTCGTGAGTTCCCAGATAGGCAAACTTGGGGGTGTAGCCCCGCTCCAATAACCAGGAACCAAAACGACTACCTAGTCCGGTGCGACGGTTAAAGGCTTCGACCACCATCACAAAGGGAGCTTTACCGATTTTAGCCATCATCTCTTCGTCCACAACGTTGAGGGTGGCTTTATTGATCAGCCCCACATCAATGCCTTCCTGCTTCAGACGCTCCACCGCATCTAGGGCACGATACACCGCATCCCCAAAGGCAACGATGTAGCCAGCAGTACCGTCCCGAATCACTTCGTCTTTACCCGGGGTAAAGGTGTAGTTGCCCCCAAAGATTTCGTTACCACTAGCATCGAGCAGGAGGGGGACTTTGGAGCGGGTGGAAAAGATGAAACGTAAACCCGGATCGTGGAAAACGGACTTCACGCAGGCTTTCATTTGGTTCGCATCGGCAGGGAAAAAGAGGCGGGTGGGGTAGCCATCATCCAAGCCATTATCGGCAAACATATTGTTGATACCAAAGTGGCAGGTATTGTCCGCCATGTCATCAATCCCGGCGTGGGAGAAGTGGCAAAGCAGGTTAGAGTAGTTCAGCCGTGCCATGGTGATTTCGGAAATGCACATTTCCAGGAAGGCACTAAAGGTGGCAAAAATGCCTTGTTTCCCTTTCTGCATGCCAAAACCAGCGGCAGCAGAGAGATTCCCCCGCTCTTGAATACCGCCACTGATAAAGATTTCGGGATGAGCTTTGCGAATTTGAGCTAAACCACAGGAACCTTCGAGGTCGCTATCGACTACGAGAACACTGTCTTTGCGATCGGTTTCACTCATCGTGCCTAAAACTTCTACCACCGCATCCCCAAAAACGTTGCGATTAGAGCCTAGTTTGTCACTGGAACCGAGGAAGGTATAAGCATTTTTGGGAGCTTCGATCGCTTTGAGGTAATCAACGGCAGCCTGATGTCCACGGGCTTCCAGATACTTGAGGGCCAGGGCAACGGAAATAACATCGTGACCATGATTAGAGCCTTCTAAACCCTCAATGCCCGGACACATGGGACGCTTGGCAATCACTGCGATCGGCCCAGGGGTGGTAATGGTTTCACAAATACAGCGGTAGAGGGCATCGAGATCTTCACCATTACACTCCAGTACTTTGAGACCATGGCCTTCCAGGGTTTGCTTAACGCTGTAACCCCCTAGATACTGGGAGGGATTCCCCGCGATCGTTACGTCATTATCATCAATAATCAGTTTGACATTAATATGTTGAGCCACGGCAAGACGAGCCGCTTCGGCATCGTTGCCTTCCTGTTGGGAGCCATCGGAACCCAGACAGAAGACGGTTTTACCGGGATTGGCTAGGGCAACGCCGTTAACATAGGGCCACATGTGACCGAGGCGACCGGAACTAAATTTAACCCCAGGCGTTAGCCCCAATTCGGGGTGACCGGGAAGCTTGGAGTTGGCGGTACGATAGTGCATCAACTGCTCCGCAGGCAAATCCCCGGACAGGGTAGCCATGAGGTATTGGGTTCCCACCCGGTGCCCCGCTTCATCAAAGAAAATGGGCACAAATTTGTCCGACTGGCTATTAAATAGAGCATGTAAAATCATCACCTCCGGCACAGTGTCGAAGGGGCCTCCGGTGTGTCCCCCCACGCCCCGGGCTGCCCCCGTTGCCGTGAAGAAAACGATCGCATCGCGGCAGAGTTGAATATTAAATTTCAGGGCTTCCCGTTGCTCAGCGGTGAGGCTAGGCTGACTGGGATCAAGGGAAACAGCCTTATATTGGGTTAAATCGATGGGAAAACTTCCTAACTGAATCGTCATGTCTGGGTGACTCCTGTAAAGACGGTACCACAAGTATCTTACGGGACAGCGAGACGATTCAACTAATGCAGATTAGCAAATCAGGGCTTTCCGCTTAAAGCGGACTTGAAGCGCAAACATTTAGCGCGAGTGCGATGCTTGCTCGCCTTAAGTTGGTCAGATTGGTCAGAGGTTTTGCCTTAGGGAAGCTTCATCCGTTTCCAGCGTAAGGATAGGGATAGGTGGGTAAGGTAAAATGGAAACAACTGCCCTGATCCAGCACCGAATCCACCCAGATCTTGCCATAGTGGGCTTCAACAATTTTTCTGCATAAGCTCAACCCAATGCCATAGCCCTCTTCATCCACATCACGATCGAGACGAAAAGCATTTTCAAAAATCTCTTCTCGCTGAGCATCCGGAATACCCGGCCCATCATCACAGATACTGACTTGAACTTTTTGGGTGGTACGATGGAGCACTGAAAGGTGAATCTTGCCGCCGGTTGGCGTATATTTAATGGCATTGCCGAGTAAGTTGAGGAGTACCTGACCAATCCGTTCTTGATCAATGTAGACCAAGGGAATATCTGAGGGTAAATCGGTCTGAACGGTTTGGGATTTTGCTTTCCAGTGCTCTTCTAATTTAGCCAGAGAATCTCTACAGAGGGTAGCAATATCGACCTTATTGGGAACAATAATCAACCGCGTACTACTACTGCGACCACTTTCCAGCAAGTCTGTGGTCATGTGTTCAATCAGGTTAAGCTGCCGTCGAGCTTGACCTAAGAGTTGAGTCATTAAAGATTGATTATAATCTCTGCCACTATCCTGCAAATGCAAGTTGATCGTATCGATCGCGAGTAATGCAGCGGTCAGAGGATTCCGCAAATCATGGGCTAAAATTGTAATGATTCTATCTTTAAATAAAATCTGGGATTTGAGGTTAGCATTCTCTTGCTGAAGCTGAAAAATTTCATCCGATAGCCGTAAGCTTTGAATTGTGGCAAAATCAGATTTCTGATTGGAGTCTTCGCTATCATAGTTATTGCCCAAATTCTCGCGCCAGGACAACTGATCGTTGACCACTTCCTGCCACGATGGCCACCAATGCTCAATCTGAAGCGCTAGATCCGCTCCCGCTAAGACCTGCCGAGGTGCAGGAGATGTTCGGATTAAGGTGGGGGTGGCAATGACGCGATAATATTC
>JBEAPM010000322.1:0-3212 GCA_041164445.1 Cyanobacteriota bacterium | reverse complement strand
CCCAATTCCCTATTTAATTGATCGAATAGACCAGTACCATGTGAATCAACATCACCACCGCGATCGTCCAAGTGGCATAGGCCGCATAACGCAAGGATTGAGAAACATCATCCAGGCGTTGTTTATTGGCGATATAGGTTTCCACCAGGTTCACCAACATTTGTAATTGATAGTCTTCGGGACTGAGGGGAAGGTAACGTTCTAGAAACTTACGATCTTCTAAGTTTGGACTAATGACCACCTGGCGAGGGAAAAAGGCCAAGATTAATAAGGTAAAGCTAATAATAAAGCCCAACAGTTCCAAAAGCTTAAAAATGAGGCTGTACCATCCATCAAAGATCATCAGCCGAGCCAGGCTCAGGTTGGTTAATAAGGCTCCGTTACTGACAAAGAGGATATTGAGTTTAGTGGTTAAAATTCGGCCTTGATCGTCCTGGGCCACCAGGACTCGACGCACATCCGCCGACGCTAGGCTGATGGTCGAAGCCAAATTCTGATCTTCTCCATCTTCTTCGCGGGTAGTTGCCTTTGGCAAAGGAGTATACTGATTCGCCTTAGAGGGCGCATCCTGAGCTACGACTTGCAATGAAAAATCCTTTGACTTGGAACGGGAGGAAACCATAGGTGCAGCGCAACGCAATCTAGGATAGGAAGTCAACGACAGCGGCCGCGATCGTTTGATTTCCATCATGACGCAAAGTTGGCTGAGACGGTGATCCCTTAGGCTTTTCAAAAGGCTGTCTGAGAAAATCCCAATGCCCCTCCAAGAAGGTCTGGGGGGAAATAATGTGGTGGGGCGTATGGGCTTGAATCCCCTGGAGCAGTAATTGGCTTTCCGCAAAGTCTTCGCGGGTTAAGGTAACAATGGGAGTGCCCGCACGACAGGCTTCGGAAAAGGTGCCATAGCCGGGCTTGGAGATAATGCAATGGCACAAGGGCATCAGATCCACCGGTCGATAGGCGGGATCTTGAATGGAGCGCAGATTAGGCAGTGAGGGAGCGTGGCGATCGAAGGTGAGAAATTGCCAATCGGGGAATTGAGCAAGAGTTTCGTAGGGAATGGATTGCAGCCCCAATCCCCCAAAGGTTAAGAGGACGGTACGCTCTGGCGGGGTCTCAATGGCAAAATGCTCTCGCACCTGATTCAGGTCGTGGCGGGGTGAGCCTCCCGTTAAGCCTACATCTTCCACTTGGGGAAAGGCAGCCATGGCTTCATGAAAGGGCAGTCGGAATAAACGATCGCAGTGGCGAAAGCAGTCTTGAATCCAGGAGACGATCGCTTCAAACTCCTCCCCCCAGGACTGGTAAATAAAATCCCAGCCAAAATTACTCACCATCCAGCAGGGAACTCCTGCCCGTTGGGCAATGCGTGTGGCTAAGGGGGGAATGTCAGCCAGGACTAACTGCACCCCGTTCAGGCGGATAAAGTTAACTTCTCCCGCAATAATTGCGGCTTGGCGGTGTTGAATTTCAAGCAAACGCGATCGGGTGGCCGCTTTATCCATGGTGATCCCGTCGCTTTGCACCACTCCCACATCAAAAGTGCGAGGACGATAAATAAACTCCACTCCTTCCAGATAGGATTCCAAAAGCGATCGAGGTGCTGCTGTCGCTAGGACTAACAACACCTCGGGACAGCGCCGCACAACTTCTGCTAAGACCGATGCCATGCGGGTGGCATGACCATAGCCATGATTGGTAATGGCAACGTAGAGGATGGGGCGAGAGCTTGCTTTCATCAGACGATCGACATCAAGAATGGGCAAGCTGAATTATAGCTTTAGGGAGTGTCATCAATTGAGGCCAGAAGTCAGTCCAGCCCCTGACGCTATCGGGATTCGCCGCGATCGTCCCAGTTTTACCGTGAGGGACTGAAACCAGCGCGGCGTAGACCTTTCCTGGCTCATTGATGACGGTTTCTAGCAAACCGATCCCCGTAATGCTTCGGCATCAATGGGCTTGAGGAAGTAGAGATACACTAAATCTCCTAAGGTGCCTAAGAGGAGGGGCAATTTGCGGATCGCTTTAATGACCGGCCAATCATTACCTTCGTCGATCGTTTTCAGTTGGAGATTGCGATCGGCACAGCGACTCATGCGCTTAAAGAACTCCGGATGATCCACATCCAAAATTTGGGGAAAGGCACGGGCAGAGGTTTTGTTAGTTTCCCGAATGACATCCTCATCAAAGCTAATGGCATCTAGCCCTAACATAGTGTAAAACTGCGATCGTTCATGCACCGTTAAACTATGGGTGGCAAAGACAATTAAGAGGAAAAAGCGACTCATTAATTTCCAGAACCCATTATTCCACAAGGGTTTCTGCGATCGGAGTAGGGCCTTGAAAATATCACCGTGGCGACTTTCGTCCTGACACCAGCTTTCAAAGTAATTAAAGAGGGGATAAAACTTATGCTCTGGATGCTGCTGAAGGTGACGGAAAATGAGAATATAGCGCCAATAGCCAATTTTTTCGGAGAGATAAACCGTGTAGAGAACCCATTCAATGGGGAAGAAGGTATAGGTCCGATTTTTCGTCAGCTTCGCCAGGTCTAAAGATAAACCAAAATCCTGCATTGCTTTGTTTAAGAACCCTGCGTGACGAGCTTCATCCCGTGCCATGAGATGAAAAACTTCCGCTAGCAAAGGATTTTTATTTTTAAGCTTGCGGGAAAGTTCCTTAAATAAGAGAAAGCCTGAGAATTCTGAAACACAAGAGCGCTCTAAATATTCTAAAAATGCCTTGCGATCTTCCCCCTGAATATGCTGCCAAGAGGCTTGAAAAGCTTCATTTCGGACAAAATGATTGCGATTATAGTCTGCTTTCATTTCCGCAATCATTGCTCTTAGTTCCTGTTCTTGGGAAGACAAGTCCAGTTGGGCAGTTTTCTCAAAATCCGTAGTGTAAAAGCGAGGGGAAAGAATGCTTTCCTCAACACTAGCCTTGGTTGCAGCAATAGCAGTGGTCATATGCGGTTGGTGTTCTGCGGGTTTGGTTTTCTTAAATAAGTCTAAAGATGGCTTAGTCTCGCCCTCGCCTACACCGCACTTTCCACGATAGTGCGGCACAAGAAGAGAACTTTCCCGCCTCCGGCGGGTCATTCCCTGTACCAGATGCAGCTACAACAAGAGGCTGCAAAGCGGTGAGGAACAAAGCGTTATTACTGTAGAGCAATTTGGTAATTCAATGAGAAAAACGTTACATATTTTTAT
>JBEAPM010000321.1:0-7737 GCA_041164445.1 Cyanobacteriota bacterium | reverse complement strand
GCATGAATGCTTTGAACCCACTGAGCAAAGATGGGTTGAAGTTGAATCGCCTTATCAGAGAACATGTCCTGAGGACGACCTAAAGCCCGCATGGTGTCATTGTGAATGTAGAGACCAAAGCTATGGAAGCCCAGCCAAATACAAACCCAGTTCAAGTGAGAAATGATGGCATCGCGGGAACGAATCACACGATCGAGAACGTTATCCACATTCTTAGCCGGATCATAATCGCGAACCATAAAGATGGCACCATGAGCACCAGCCCCCACAATCAGGAAGCCCCCAATCCACATGTGATGCGTAAACAGGGACAACTGAGTCGGATAATCCGTTGCAATGTAGGGATAGGGCGGCATGGCATACATGTGGTGAGCCACCAAAATGGTCAAGGAACCCAGAACTGCCAGGTTAATGGCGAGTTGAGCATGCCAAGAAGTGGTCAGAACTTCGTATAAACCATCGTGACCTTTGCCACCAAAGAGGATGGGATCGCCTTTGTGACCTTCCAGGATTTCCTTCATGCTGTGACCGATACCCCAGTTGGTGCGGTACATGTGACCAGCAACAATGAAGAGAACAGCCAAAGCTAAGTGGTGGTGAGCGGTATCCGTCAGCCAAAGTCCACCGGTGAGGGGATTCAGTCCGCCCTTGAAGGTTAGGAAATCAGAGTACACACCCCAGTTCAGCGTGAAGAAGGGAGTTAACCCTTGGCTAAAGCTGCTGAAGAACTGAGCCATAGTCTCAGTATCAAAAGCGTACTCGTGGGGCATTGGGATTGCAGCTGCACTATCGATGAGCTTGCCATTGAAGGTCATAGGCGTGCCAGCATCGATCGCATCCAGCATCTTGTTCACGGGAAGGGACACATGGATTTGGTGTCCAGCCCAAGACAAGCAACCTAAACCCAAAAGACCCGCCAAGTGGTGGTTCATCATGGACTCCACGTTTTGGAACCACTCCAGCTTAGGAGCCTTCTTGTGGTAGTGGAACCAGCCTGCAAAAAGCATCAGACCGGCCATGACCAACGCGCCAATAGCCGTGGCATAGAGTTGGCTAGTACTGGTGAAGCCGGAAGCCCGCCACAGTTGGAACAGACCGGAGGTGATCTGAATTCCGTGGAAGCCACCACCCACATCACCGTTCAGAATTTCTTGACCAACAATGGGCCAAACAACCTGAGCGCTGGGCTTGATGCCCGTGGGATCGGTTAACCAAGCTTCATAGTTGGAAAAGCGAGCGCCGTGAAAATAAGCACCGCTTAACCAGATAAAAATGACGGCCAAGTGGCCAAAGTGTGCGCTAAAAATTTTGCGCGAAATGTCTTCTAAATCGCTGGTATGACTATCAAAATCGTGGGCTTTATTATGGAGATTCCAAATCCAGGTGGTGGTTTTGGGACCTCTAGCAAGGGCGCGATCGAAGTGGCCCGGCTTTGCCCACTTCTCGAAAGAAGTAGGAACCGGATCCGTATCAACCACAACCCTTACCTTCGCCTCACGCTCTGGTGGACTAATGGTCATTGAGACTCTCCTCTCTCTAAACGGAAACGAGACCTCCTCCACCCCCATTGATGGATATTGATGTATGACACCAATTTTCGGGCTCCCGGAGGAACCATTGAGGCCATCGCCAAGTTTGAGTTTGTTAAGTTCCGTTTTATCGGATGTTTGTTTTGGAGTAGGTTCGGTCTAGAGAAATCCCTAAGAACGAACCCACAGGGGTGGAGTTCTTTCAGAGCATTATAGGGGTCAGAGGAAAACCGATCACACGGCAGTTAACAATAATTCAAAATCCGTTAAGGTTCCAGAAACAACGAATTGAAGCGCTTTCCCCGCCTAAAAGAAGCACTTGGAACGGGTTTGATTTACAAAACTCAATGGAATTTCCAGGCAAAAACTCATTTACAAGGGGGCAAAAACCGGCTTTTTCAGCGAAATCGGGAGCAAAACTTTACACTTGTTAACAATTTGCAGGGGCTCCTTGAAGTCTTCAGGTTCAGAACAGCGATCGTCTGCGGGTGGGAAAAACCCCTGGAAGCAATCGGCCTGCCCACCAGAGATCAGTTTCCGCTGAACCCTCTATGAATTGTGGCGATCGGCAATGTTCTCGCTTTCAGTGGAAAGCCTAAGGGTTCTGGGTTTAAGGAACGATGGCATTATGACGCACCCTCGGCGGACTGATCCGAGGGGAAGAGCTTCTAGGGGGAATTTCAGGGTCTCTATGGGTCTGTCTTCAGGAACTTGAGGTGGGTTAGGAATCGGTTGAGATGCGAGTCGATCGCCAGATCCACCATCCCGCTAGCATTAAGGTACAGTTCCCCACCATGGTCAGGCTCGCTTGGAGCAGGACTAACCATTCTAAGGACGGCGTATTATCAAAGAAATGCCAAGTACAGGCACACATCGCACTACCGAGGGAGGGAAGCATTGCCCAGGCTAAAGATCGCCAAGCCAAGTTTTGAATAACGGTTGCGTACCGCCAGATCAAAAGAATGCCAAGGAGCCATTCGAGAACGCTGGAAACGTGAATGAGCCAAGTGGGAAGTGATAAGCTATGCATGGATAGACGTTAAACGTTAAGAAAGCCAGTTTTAGAGGGTGCCCCCTCATCCTAGCGTTTTCTGGGGTGCAGGGATACGGCAGGACAGTCCTGCCTTAAGTCGATAGATGCTAACGTTAAAATCTTCAGCAAACCGTTTTCAGCAGCAACACATTGAGCATGCAGGTGAGTGATCTCATTGCCCTGTACCGTCAGGGCGAGCGTCTATTTCCCAAGCTCTCTTGGGTGGGAATGTCTTTTAAAGGCGTTACCTTAAAGGATGCTAATTTTCGGGAGTCGGATTTTCAAAATGCGGATCTTAGCCATGCGGATTTATCCGGTGCTAATTTGCGGGAGGCTAATTTTACGGGGGCAAATTTACGGTGTGCCAATTTAGCGGAGGCCAACCTGATTGGCACCACTTTTATAGGGGCCGATCTGTCTGGGGCTATTTTATCTGAGGCCTGTTTGCGGACAGCCAACTTGAGCCAAACCACTTGTCGGGACACGAATTTTCAAGATGCTAGCCTGGCAGAAGCGAACTTAGAAAAAGCCAATTTAACTCAAGCACAGTTTGTTGGCACTCAGCTCAGTCGGGCTAAGTTAGGCTATGCAGTGTTACGTCAAGCCAATTTAACCCAGTGTAATTTAACGAATGCGAGTCTACCCTATGCCATTTTGGATGGGGCCAAACTGACTCAGGCAATCTTAAGTGGAGCAACGTTACGCAATGCCAGCCTAGTGAATGCTGATCTCTCCCAAGTCATTTTGGTGGGTTCCAATCTCTGTAATGCTGATTTACGGGGTACTAACCTACGTAAGGCTAATGTGAAGTGGAGCAGTCTGCGAGAAGCGGATCTGACGGAGGCAAATCTCTATAAAGCCTCTTTGCTCTGGTCCAATTTGACGGGGGCAAAACTGTCGGGGGCCCTGATGATTGACACGAATCTGAAACGATCGAGTGTCAAGAATGCTGACTTTCGGGGGGCGAACTTAAATGGTGCCATTATGCCCAATGGTTTAGTGAATGATGGGACGATCGTCGAACTCTAGGCGGATTTCTGGCGGATCTCTGGAGCAGGACGATCGTTGCAGGTCAAATTAGTGAATGGGTTCCAACGGTGCTGGGCTCTCTGGATCTTATTGCCGCAGTTGGGCCTCTAAGCCGTCAATGTCCTCTTTCAATAAGACGACAATTTGGCCATTATAAGGACGACCTTCGGGGGTTTGGACAATTTCTAGCCAGTAGGCATAGCGATCGCCTAGGCGTAATTCGCCTTGACGAGCCCGTTGAATAGCCGTGAGTTGTGGTTGTAAGCGATCGAGTTGGAGATCTGAGGGATAACGATAAATGACCCGAGCCCGATCGTAGTCTTGAGCAATATCCACCCCATAGACCACCCGCAGTGACTCTTCTAATCGGATCAGATTGACCCCATTAATCATGTCAAAGAGGGAAATGGATTCGTGGCGGATGACCCGTGAGCCCCTAGGAGTCGTCACGGGAAAGGGGGGAAAAATTGAAGCCTCAAATTTAAACCGTTGGGCAGCGGTATCGGACTTTTGCACCACTAAGGCTTCGCTGCGATCGGGCAGTAGCGTTGGGTGGGCTTTGATCCAGGACTGAACATCTCGTACTGTTTCGCCGGGCAAGGCCTGGGCGGGTAGACTAACGCTCAACCCCAAACCGGTTGACAGTAAAAGAACGATCGCTTTCCAGGTAGTGGGGACTCGTTTCCGCACCGATCCCAGGATTGGGGCTTGAATTGCCAACATGGATGACCTCCGCAGGACAACACTAAGGGGTGAATTAGCGATAGACTAACGCATCTCTGCACGATCTCCCATAAACCGATGTCTAATACGAGTTTGAACCTTCTTGCGATCGTTATTTTTAGTATCACTGTCCTGAGTTTATGCGGGCCGCTCTTGCATCTTTCGCCCACCATTCCCGCCCTAACCACCGCAGGTCTCCTCGGTATGGTGACCATTGATACCCTTGCTTGGTCGGGTCAGGGGACAACCTTAGTGGTGGATTGGTTTGCCCAACGTTCCCCCAGCTACCGCGATCGGATTTTGCACCATGAAGCGGGTCATTTTCTCCTGGCGGCCCTCTTGGGAATTCCCGTGGCGGGCTATGCCCTTTCCGCTTGGGAAGCCTTCCAACAAGGTCAGCAGGGGCGAGGGGGTTTACGTTTTGAAGATGAGACCCTGCAGGCAGAATTAGCCATGGGCCAATTATCTGAAAGCACGATCGATCGCTATTGCCAGGTTTGGTTAGGAGGCGCAGCAGCAGAACAAATTGTTTTCGGATCAGTAGAAGGAGCCGGAGACGATCGCCAAAAAGTGCAGTGGCTCTTAAGTCAATGCCGCTACACCAGCCAGGAACGTAAAAGCAAGGAAACCTGGGCGGCCCTCCAGGCTAAAGGAAAAATTGAACAACACCGCCAAGTCTACGATCGCTTGGTGGAACGATTGCGGGCAAAAGCCAGCATCGCGTCCTGTCAACAGGTTCTTCAGGAAGTCCTTGAGGGAAACGATCGGGGGGATAACAGCACCTTCGGGCGCACCCCACTTAAATCTTAGGCTCCCCCTAGGGTTGTCGTGCCCGTTCACCAAAATGGCGAGGGGCTGAACCCCTTCTGTGGTCGTAGCTTAGAGGCAATTGATGACCGCCTCAGGGGTGGCAATCTTAAACAAGTCAGGAAAAAGTGTGGAAGATCCCCCGATCGCTTTACACTACTAACTACTAATTTGATGCATAGTACACCGACGAAAGATTAATTATGGCTAAGGTTTTGGTCTCCGATCCCATTGATCAAGTGGGGCTCGACATTCTCTCTCAGGTCGCTCAGGTAGATGTGAGAACGGGTCTCAGTGAAGAGGAGCTAGTAGAAATCATTGGTGGGTATGATGCTCTGATGATTCGGTCGGGAACTAAAGTAACAGCCCCCGTCATTGAAGCCGCTAGCCAATTAAAAATTGTAGGACGAGCCGGAGTTGGGGTAGATAATGTCGATCTGGCCGCCTCCACCCGCAAGGGCATTGTGGTCGTGAATTCCCCGGAAGGCAATACGATCGCAGCGGCGGAACACGCCTTGGCGATGATGCTCTCCCTCTCTCGCTATATCCCCGAAGCCCACAAGTCCATGAAGGAAAGCAAATGGGATCGCAAAACCTTTGTGGGGGCAGAAGTCTATAAAAAGACCCTCGGGGTAGTGGGTCTCGGTAAAATTGGGGCCCATGTTGCCCATGTGGGTAAAGCCATGGGAATGAAATTATTGGCCTACGATCCCTTCATTTCTTCGGAACGGGCGGAACAGTTGGGCTGTCGGTTGGTGGAGCTAGACATTCTCTTCCAAGAAGCAGACTACATCACCCTCCATGTGCCTAAAACCCCAGAAACCGCGAATTTAATTAACGCTGAAGCGATCGCGAAGATGAAGCCAACGGTACGGATTATTAACTGTGCCCGAGGGGGAATTATTGATGAAGCCGCTCTAGCAGAAGCGCTGCAAAATAACCGTATTGCTGGGGCCGCCCTCGATGTCTTTGATAGTGAGCCCTTAGCCGCCGATTCTCCCCTGCGAGGTCTAGGGAAAAATTTAGTCCTTACCCCCCACTTAGGAGCCTCCACCACCGAAGCCCAAGTCAACGTAGCGATCGATGTGGCGGAGCAAATTCGAGACGTATTACTGGGCTTACCGGCTCGTTCAGCAGTGAATATTCCCGGCTTGCACCCCGATGTTCTCGAAAGTATGCGGCCCTACCTGCAACTGGCAGAATTGTTGGGGAATACCGTCAGTCAGCTCTCCGGTGGTCGCGTCGAGCAATTGTCAGTCCGCTTGCAGGGGGAACTGGCAGAGCAGCAACCCCAGCCCTTAGTCATTGCCGCCTTAAAGGGACTTTTATCCCAAGCCCTGCGGGAGCGGGTGAATTATGTCAACGCCTCCATCGAAGCCAAAGAGCGGGGCATTCGCGTCATTGAGACCCGTGATCAATCCGTTAAGGATTACTCCGGCGGCTCCCTAATGCTGGTGGCCAAAGGTTCCCACGGTGAACACTCCGTCGTTGGAGCGCTTTTGGGGGATGGAGAACTGAGAATCATTAATGTAGATGGATTCCCCGTCAGCATTCCCCCCACTCGGCACATGTTGTTGACCCGTCACCGGGATATGCCCGGTATTATTGGCAAGATTGGCTCTTTGCTAGGCAGTTTTAATGTCAATATTGCCAGTATGGAAGTGGGACGCAAAATCGTGCGGGGAGATGCGGTCATGGCCCTCACCTTAGACGATCCCCTCCCGGATGGCATTCTCAATGAGATTACTCAAATTCCTGGAATTACTGAAGCCTATCCCATTACCTTGCAGTCCAGTTGAGGCACAAGCACCCTCACTGATTGTTCTGGGCGGTCGCGGTCATATCCATTTCTGCGGCAAGGCTTCTAGAATGAATGGAAAGGCTTAAGTTTGCCGAAGTCCCTACGGTCTTCCAGAGGAAACCTGGGTGTTCCTTAGCCATGACTTAAGTTGAAGAGCGGTTTTAGGCTCCCTTGCTGTCCTGTAGGATTTGCGTATGCCTTTGCAAATACTGGTGGCTGAAGATGATTTTGGCACTCGTTTAGCTATCCACGATTATTTAGAATACTTAGGCTATGGTGTCTTGGCCGCTACCAACGGTCAAGAAGCCCTCAAGCTGATCTACGAATTTCATCCTCATCTGATCATTACGGATGTGATGATGCCGTGGCTAGACGGTTATGCGCTCATTCAGGAAATTCGCAAACAGCCCTCTTTACGCTTGCTACCGGTCATTTTCTTGACAGCCCGGGATCAAACCCCCCATCGCGTCAAGGGATACCAATTAGGTTGCGATGCCTATCTGGGTAAGCCCTTTGAGATGGAAGAGTTGGGGGCGATCGTGCGTAATCTTCTAGAACGATCGCAGCTAATCCAATCGGAGCAACAGTTTCGCCCAGGCACACCCGAAGATAGTGATGGCAGCGATCTTGGGTTTCACTTGAGCGATCGAGAACATCAAGTCTTAGGCTTCCTCAGCCAAGGCCTCTCCAATACTCAAATTGGTGAACAGCTTCATCTCAGCGCCCGCACCGTAGAAAAGTACGTGAGTAGTTTACTGCGCAAAACCGAAACCATTAATCGGGCCGAATTAGTGCGGTTTGCCCTGCAGCACCAT
>JBEAPM010000320.1:0-10355 GCA_041164445.1 Cyanobacteriota bacterium | reverse complement strand
CACATCGCAGAGGGTAATTTGTTCCCGTAAATCAATGCCCAGTTCAAAATTGTACGGAGTATAAAGGGCGGAAATACGACGAATTCCCTGGGGACCAAAGCGAGTGCCCGGACGATAGGTTGTGCCCGAATCATGGGGTACCCCAACGATCGCTACATCATAGTTACCCACCTGACGGACATCCTCTAAATAGGGGGCTTTGAGAAAGGTATTAATGCCCGCATAGTGGGGCAGTTCTCCCCGGGAAAAGGTGGGAATCGATCGATCGCGAATACTCGCCGCCGCCTCTAACCCATACTCCAATCCCTGGCTCACTTCCTGTTGCCAGCCTGTTAACGGCAGACGAGCTTCCAACTCCAGGGCGCGATCGGCTTCTGAAGCGGGGTGTTGAAACAGGGGATTGTCGGCGGAGGAACTAGCCATGTTTTACCTCAGGAAACGGTAGTTACTGATACTTTTACGAAGGATTACCCAGACCTATCATAGGCGCAAGGTCGGCTGAGAGCGCAAGAACCATTTGACTTAAATGATCCTTAAATGATCCAATGAAACCCTGGGGTTAGCTTACCGAATGCTGGGGATTTTTCGGCTTTTTTAAGGAATGTAAAGCGCCGCGTTTATGAGACTGTTTTTGTCTACTACCTAAAAGAGGTTTATTTGTGGAGAGTCCATTTTTATTCTGGGGAATCATTATATTCCTCCTCGGTAGCCTGGGAGTTGGGGTGTGGGCTTCCCAATGGATTAAAGGGGATAGTGAAAATTTCTTGGTTGCGGGGCGGGGTCTGAGTTTGCCCCTGGCCGCCGCTACCCTTATGGCGCAATCGGTTGATTCCAATGCTACCCTGGGCAATACGGATCTCACGGCAGAGTTTGGCTTTTGGGCGGGGGCTTCCTTACCCCTAGGCTTGGCCCTCTGTTTGCTGTTGACGGGCTTGTTCTATGCTAAACCGCTGAACCGGATGGGACTGATGACTCTCCCAGACTTTTATCGGGTGAAATACGGGCCACTAACGGAAAAGGTGGCCTCCGTGATTATGGTGCTTAGCTTTGCCTTTCTGTTAGCGGGCAATCTCGTCGCGGGTGGCTACCTCTTCCAGTCTTTTCTAGGGCTCAGCTATAACAGCGGTGTCATTGCCATTGCCTTGCTGGTCTTTGCCTATACGGTGTCCGGTGGGTTATTTGCCGTCGCCTACACCGATGTCCTGCAGGTGGGCATAGCTCTGGTGGGTTCCCTCGTGCTCATTACCTTTGTGGCAGTGAACTTTGGGATCCAGATTCCTGGGGGGATGGGGCCCTTTGCCTTTGAGCAACTCACGGATCCCGCAGCGGGAGCCGCCATTAACTGGGCCACCCTCCTCGCCCTGGGTATTGGTGATATTGTGGCGATCGATTTTATGGCTCGGGTTTTTGCCGCCGACAGTCCCGAAACGGCGCAGCGGGCCTGTTTCATTGGCTGTGCCGGAACCGTACTGATTGGGGTTCCCTTTTCCCTGGTTGCCCTCTCCGCCGGAAGTATCTTTGAAGCCGCCGGAATCACTCCCGAGGGCCCGGTTCTCTTTGCGCTGCTGCAATCTGTAGCACCGCCCCTGCTCAGCCTCTTGGTGGTGATGGCCATTATGGCGGCATCCCTATCTACCGGAGATGGGGCCATCCTGGGGACTGCCTCCGTGATTGCTCACAATATCCTGGGGGCAAACCGGGGCCGTCACAACGCAGAGCATCAGGGAGCCGATCAGAGCGATCGTCTGCTCAAGCTAACCCGGAGCATGGCCTTCGTCATGGCAGTTTTAGGAACGCTGTTTGCCATTCAGGTGCCCCAAACGGGAGTTTTACTGCTCCTGGCCTTTGACCTAGGTTTTGCGGGATTAGTGGTGCCCTTAACCGGCGGTTTATTTTGGCCCAAAGCCACACGGCAGGGAGCCCTAGCCTGCATTTTAGCCGGATCCACCACCCGTCTGATTTTCTTTGTGCTGATGCCCACCATGTTTGGGGCAGAGAACAGCTTGCTTTATGTCCAAAATCCCTGGTTTACGATCGACTTTGATGGCTTCCCCACCCTGATCAGCCCCCTCGTGGGTCTAGTGCTGTTTATTGTCGTGTCCTATGCGACCCAACCCCCAGCCCTCAAATCGGATCAGATTCACTAGAGAGTCATTGGGGTAGGGCATTTACACGGGCGGCGCAGCCGTCTGCCCTACTCCCTAACCCCTATTCCCTAACCCCTATTCCCTACCCCCTCAGGGTTCCTCCAAAATCTGAGCCACCGTACTTAAAACCCGATCGTCCGTTAACATCCAGGGGTGCAGGACAACGGGGAGCGAAAGCGATCGCCCCACCGGAATGACGGAGCTATCCGCAGGGACAATCATTAAATCTAAGGGAGTCCAGAGGGAAACAAAACGCACTTGTTCCAGGGTCTGCCAATCCTGGTTTAAATCCCGTAAAAACTCGCTGTTGGGGCGCATCTGTTCACATCCCGCATTCCAACGCAGATAGCCAGTCCAAGTGCCCTGGTGGGGAGAAGAGAGGGTTAGGAAGCGGCGTACCCGCGAGAGTCCTCCCAGACGTTGGAGGTAGTACCGGCTGATAATACCCCCCATACTAAAGCCCAAGAGATCAAAGGGTTCTTCTGGAGGTAAATGCTCTTGGATGTAGCGATCGAGTTGACGAGCCAGCGCTTCTAAGGGAAGCTGACCACTACTGGGAATTAAATCGCAGCTAAACACCGTCCAACCTCGATCGCGGAGGTAGGTGGTCATGCGGTTAAAGACACGAGCCGTATCATCCAACCCATGAACGAGCATCACTGGACAGAGTTTAGTCATAAGGGGGCAGGGGGAGAAACCGCTTTGGGCCATGCCGGACTTTCCGCGTAAGCAGGTAGCCCGTGAGCTAAAGTATAATAATTTCCGTCCCGACAACTCAGGGCTTATGTTAGATCTCATTATTATTTTATCTTTCGTACTATTTGGCATCGGCGTAGGCTTTTACGGCATTGACTTTTTGCCAACGTCTGCCCTACTTCAAGTCAATAGCCTCGATGGACTCCGCTCAGTAACCGCCGGGTTTGGTGCGCTGATTTTTGGTATCGTTGGGCTTTTAGTCCAAACTTTGCTCCGCCGCATTCAAATTCAAGTCCGATCGCTACCGGTGGATATTTTGGTGAGCCGTGCGGTCGGCTTAGTCGTAGGTTTATTAATTGCAAATTTAATTCTAGCCCCTATTTTATTGCTGCCGATTCCCTTGGAATTTGGCTTTGTTAAGCCCTTAGCAGCGGTCTTAAGCTGTTTGTTGTTTGGCGTATCTGGGATGAACTTAGCCGATACCCACGGACGGGCTTTACTGCGATTGATTAATCCGAACTCTGTAGAAACTTTACTGATTGCAGAGGGAACCCTCAAGCCTGCAACGACTAAAATTTTAGATACCAGTTGTATTATTGATGGTCGTTTTCAGGAACTATTAGACACCGGCTTTTTAGAAGGACAAATTCTAGTTCCTCAATTTGTTTTACAGGAACTTCAACAGGTTGCTGATGCTGCTAATGAACAAAAAAGAATGCGGGGTCGGCGAGGGCTAGACATCCTCAATCAAGTTCGATCGACCTATCCCACTCGTATTGTCATTAGTTCAACGGATTATGATGACATTCCCACCGTCGATGCTAAATTAGTCAGATTGTCCCAGGACATTAGTGGCATTTTAATTAGTAATGATTTTAACCTCAGTAAAGTCGCCAATGTCCAGAATGTGCAAGTACTCAATATTAATCATCTGGCTCAATCTTTACGCCCCAATTACCTCCCCGGCGATACCTTAGCGCTGAAAATTATCAAAGAAGGTAAAGAGTCTTCCCAAGGCGTTGGTTATCTTGATGATGGAACGATGGTGGTGGTAGAGGAAGGGCGATCGTACCTTGGCTCTGACCTGGATGTAGTGGTGACCGGAGCCTTACAAACCTCGGCGGGACGGATGATTTTTGCACGTCCCAATGTCCCTGCTTTAACGTAAGCCACCCTAGGGGCTGTCATCATTTAGCACTGAAGTGTTTATACCGCAGTCGTTTCAGCCCCTAGTTATGTTTGCTGGAGCGGGCGCGGTAACCTTGATGCCGCAACGCTTCTAGACCTAATGGATGCCGCGCCCTAGGTGCTGTCAACTGAAATTGCCCAGATTCTTTTTTAAACCTTATGTCTGGCTTACCTTCTGCCGTTCCAACCCTAACCACAGGGGATATTGTGAGCAATGGCTTTCGCTTATACCGATCGAATTTTCGGATTTATTTCGTCATTGCCCTGCGTTCCACCCTTTGGTTATTACTGCCCTTTGTGGCTTTAATCCTCTGGTCTATCGGGTTGACTTCCAGCTATAGTTTTTTTTCCCCTAGTTCTCTAGGGCTAACGGTTTTAACCTTTATTGCCCTATTGGTGGGTCTGGTGATCCTGACTCACCAATCCTTCATTCGTGCCTTTATCAATATGGCGCTGATCGCTCGTTTGGCCTATGGAGAATTTACGAATGCCTCAGAAACAGTCCAGGATGCCCGTAAGGCCTTAAAACATCGAGGACGACCCATTTTACTTTCTTTTGTCCTCACTTTTTTAATCCTGTTTGTCGTGAATATTGGGTTATCGATCGCTAATGCCCCTTTAACCGCAGCATTCAGTCTCCTCTTTAAGCTTTTAGATCTGGAATGGCTCGCTTTTTTACTGGCAAATCTGATTACCTTTGGACTTTATACTTGGATTTCAGCCCGGTTTTTTTTGGTGGAAGTGCCGATCGTCTTGGAGGATAACTTAACCGCAATACAGTCGATTCAGCGCAGTTGGATCTTAGCCCAGGGATCGGTGATGCGGATTCTCTTGGTCATGACGATCGCTTTTTTAGTCACCATTCCCCTCTATAGCTTTGCCTCCGTACCCCCCATTTTGGGCTTGGTTGCTGCTATTCCAGCCTTTGACCTAGGGGTGGAAGCAAGTCAAGTGGCCTTATTAACGCGATTCTTGCCGGGGTTAGCCATTGGCGTTCTCCTGTTTCTGGCCATGAATATGATGGTGATGGGGTTTTGGCAATCCATTAAGGCCGTGATGTATTACGACCTACGCAGTCGGCGGGAAGGGTTTGATATTCGCTTAAGTCATCGTCAGTCTGCCCCCGTTCCCGATCGAGATCTCGTCTGGGCAACACCGACCTTCTCCAGCACGATCGAGACTCTAACCGAGGCCCCCCCGGAAACGATCGCGGCGGAGCCTCCCCCTGAACTTGAAATTTCTGCAGCAGCAAAAAGTATTGCGGGGCAATTATTAGAGCAGGCTGATTGTGCCCAATTAAGCCAAGCCAATTGGTGGGAACTGCGTAACTATTTACAAAACCGTAACAACCTCGATCCGGCCATTAAAGCCGAACAAAGTTTAGATCTCGCCCGCCACTGTCGTGAAGATATTGGCTTAAGCAAACTGCCTCAAAAAATGACGGGGGATACCTTTTTGGAAGCCCTCTACTGGGCGATCGTCAATAGTAATTTAAAGCTTTAACCCAGTAGGAGCTGATCTCAATAGGCTCTAAGATCTCGATCGAGCGGATCACAACGTGAGGAGTATGGCGTGCGGCTTGGCATTGTAGGCTTAGGTTTAATCGGCGGGTCTTTGGGGTTTGACTTTCGTGCCCAAGGACATTTTGTGGTGGGGGTCAGTCGGCAGCCTCACACCTGCGATCGTTCCGTTGCCTTAGGCAGTGTGGATGAAGCGGGGGTGGAACTTCAACGGCTAGCAGACTGTGAAGTTATCTTTCTCTGTACCCCGTTAAATGTCTTAGTGAAAACAGCCCTAGCCCTGAAACCGTACCTCTCGGAGACCACGATCGTCACGGATGTGGGTTCAGCCAAAGCTACGATCGTCGAAGCCTTGGAACCCCATTTTCCCCAATTTATTGGCGGGCATCCCATGGCCGGTAAAGCAGAGCGAGGCATTGAAGTTGCTCAAACCGGATTGTTTACAGGGAACCCCTACGTCCTCACCCCCACCGCCACCAGTAGCCCCCAAGCGATCGAAGTCCTCCGGGATTTGATTCATCAACTCCAGGCCCGTTACTACACCTGTAGCCCAACCCAACACGATCGTGCTGTGGCGTGGATTTCCCATCTGCCAGTCATGGTCAGCGCTAGCCTCCTTCAAGCCTGTGATCAAGAATCCGATCAAACCGTACTGCAGCTTGCTCAAAACCTAGCTAGTTCCGGCTTTCGAGATACCAGCCGAGTGGGGGGTGGCGTTCCAGAACTGGGACGTTTGATGGCGGAGTACAATACCTCAGCCTTGTTGCAGAGCCTCCAGACCTACCGCCAGGTTTTAGAGGGACTGATTGAGCACATTGAAGGACAAGATTGGGAGGCGATCGAAGCCTATCTAGACCATTGCCAAAGGAGACGATCAGATTTTCTGGTCTAATTTAACGGCGTGTGGAACTTATCGTAAAGCATCCAAAAACCTATTGAATTGCTCTAAATCCGCTGGATACAGCCTCTGTAGGGATTGGGCCTCAGCCATAACCATGGCGATGCGTTGAGAATCCAGATCGATCGTATAGGCATGGCGAAAAACATGACGAAACCGCCGTAATTCATTTAAGGCTGTGTAGGAGTCTTCGCTCCAGAGTTTTGGACGGATGCCTGGAATGTCGAGGGTCATCCGCCTCAACAAAGCCGCGTGCCATTGACTCCGATCGTCAAGATGATTTTCAAAGGTTTGGGCTACATTCAGACAAATGTTTTCAAAAGCGGAATATAAATTATTGAGGTAGTAGCTTGCGGTGATCGTTTGTTCTTGGGTTTCCAGACCGGTACCGTAGGCACTGAGCCGTCCGTAGAGTTTTTCAATATCTTGACAATCTGCTGCAATATTAGCTTTGAGGATGACAATTTGAGGAGTCATAAATCAATTCTCCAAGGTGACGCACCGCATCCGTAAAATGACCGGGTTGGTTAATTTCTCGCAAGTCAATCAACCAATCGGGACAGGCCCGCTCTAGGTCATTCCAGAGGGCAAAATAAGCGGCTCCTTCCGTACCCGCCACCGCAATATCGAGATCAGACCGATCGCTAAAGCGACTCGGTTGGGTGACGGATCCAAAAAGATAGATCTGGGTAATGCCCGGGTAGGCAGGGGCAACAGCCCGGATCGCCTCGATCGCGGCATGGCGGGCCCGTTGGCGAAGCGCTTCCCGTTGATCCTGCGCTAACGCTAACCGTTGTCTAAAGTTTTTCCGACATTCTTCAAGATCGATCGTCATAATACTCTGGACAGGATGGGAGTAGTTCGGCAGGAGATAGGAAGGAGATAGTACTAGAATAGTTCCCCAGAGTGGGTTTGTCCGCCCTCCTGCACCGCTGCTTTCAACCCCAATCGGCGCTTCCCGCTGCCCAGAAAGTTGAAAACTTGAAAAGCTTACCCGAAATGGAAGAGAAGGGATACACTGTCAGCATCTTAGTCAACGCCTGCGATAATCATGGCGACAGCCGTGACAACCCTTGTTTGTGGAGAGGAGTAGAGTATGGATTTTCTAGCGCCTTTGGCCCCCTTAGTGATCGCGATCGTGGCCTATGTGGCGGGGTCAATGAAAATCATCAATGAAGGGGATGCGGCTCTAGTGGAGCGGTTTGGACGGTTTCGTCGCATCCTCAATCCGGGCCTAAACTTTACCATTCCCGTGATTGATACCATCATTATTGATACCACCCGTGAACAGGTGTTTGATGTACCCGCTCAGGATGCCATTACCGCCGATGATGTCTACTTAAAAGCAGATGCAGTCGTATTTTGGCGCATTACGAATCTGCGTCTGGTGCATTATGAAGTCGATGATATTAAAGCCGCGATCGAAAGTATTGTCTTAACGGCCCTACGAGATCAGATTGGCCACATGGCCCTGGATAAAATTATTGTATCGCGGGAAGAAATCAGCAAAAAACTGTTGCGTAAGCTCGATGAAGTAACGGAAAGTTGGGGCGTAAAAGTCACACGGGTAGAGGTCAAAGATATTAAGCCCAGCGAAGAAGTGCTGAAAAGTCTGGATAAAATTCGCACTGCCGATAGTGAAAAACAGGCTGCGGTTTCCGTTGCCCAAGGGAAACAAGAAGCCATGATTTTAGAGGCAGAAAGTCGTCGTCAAGCCGCAATCGCTGAGGCCCAAGGTATTGTTGAAGCGGTTAAGTTAATTACCTCCGCCATTCAACAAAATGCTGGAAATCAAGAAGTTCTCCGGGAAATGGTGCGCTTTTTAGTGGCTCAGCGCTATGTTGATGCCAGCCAAAAGATCGGCGAAAGTGCCAACTCCAAAATCATCTTCATGGATCCCCGCAGTTTAACGGATGCTCTGGATGAACTGGTAACTTCTAATACCGATAACTTACCGGGCACAGGCAGGCAGACTCGTTAAGGGCTAAAGCATCTGAGGGAACAGTATCTGAAGGAGTAGAGTTTTCGTTGCTGCAATATGGAAAATATCCCTAACGAATCTGGATTTTCTGAAGATTGGGGTAAGACTAGGGCAACGGCCAACGAAACGATCGCTTCTATCCATTCAGAACGCCTAGTATGGTGGCATACCTATGAAACCTCTTCTGCATCGAACCAAAATTGTGGCCACGATTGGCCCTGCCAGTCGATCTCCCGAAGTTATGCGGGAAATTATTTTAGCGGGAATGAGCGTCGCACGCTTAAACTTTTCCCATGGCAGTTACGCGGATCATGCGCAAACCGTTGCCTCCTTGCGCCAAGTGTCCCGGGAATTAGATACCCCCATCACCTTGTTGCAAGATTTACAGGGACCCAAAATCCGGGTGGGTCAGTTACCCCAGGATCAAGTGATGTTAGTCAAAGGCGCAGAAGTTGTCTTAGTGCCGGATCTTCCGCCGCAGGACGCTTCTAGCACCCCATCGTCAGATCCCGCAGCAGAGGCCCCCGCCTCCGCTCCTCTGATTATTCCCATTGATTATCCCTACCTCGCAGAAGATGCTAAGCCTGGGTTACGGGTACTCTTAGATGATGGGTTGCTGCATTTAACGATCGTCAGTGTGAACGGTAAAGAAGTCCATTGCGAAGTAGTGGAAGGTGGCATTCTCAAACCCCGGAAAGGGGTCAACCTACCGGACTTAAACCTGAAATTGCCTTCCCTAACGGATAAAGATAAGCGAGATTTGGAATTTGGGCTGTTGCAAGGCATTGATTGGGTTTCCCTCAGTTTTGTGCGTCAAGCAGAAGACATTCGAGTCTTAAAACAATTTCTAGCGGATCGCGGTGCAGGGGATACGCCCGTCATTGCCAAAATTGAAAAACCCCAAGCCGTGGACAATTTGGAAGCCATTTTAGACCTAGCGGATGGCTTAATGGTGGCCCGAGGGGACTTGGGGGTAGAAATGCGCCCCGAAAAAGTGCCCCTCTTACAGAAACGGATGATCAAAGAATGTAACCTGCGGGCTAAGCCGGTGATTACCGCTACCCAGATGATGGAAAGTATGATCTACAATCCCGTGCCTACCCGCGCAGAAGCCAGTGACGTAGCCAATGCCATTATTGATGGAACCGATGCGGTGATGCTCTCCGGAGAATCGGCGGTGGGGAAATATCCGGTTAAAGCGATCGAAATGTTGGCCCGCATTGCCACCTATATTGAGCCGGAAGTGGAATTTATCAATAACCCGCCGGAACGCTCTGATCAAACCCATGCCCTCAGTGAAGCCCTGAACATTGTAGACAAAATTTTGCCCTTGAAGTGTATTGTCTGCTTTACGCAAACGGGGTATTCCGCCATGATTGCAGCGGGGGAACGCCCCAATGTACCTGTGGTTGCCTTAACTCCCAACCTGAAGGTCTACCATCGTCTTAACTTAGTTTGGGGTGTTCAGCCCCTCTTAGTGGATCGGTCTTTGGCTAGCTTTGAGGCTTTGATGCAGCAAACCGAACACTGTTTACGGCAACGCAAGTTAGCCAGTTCTGGAGACTGTATTTTAATTTTGGGCGGGTATCCCACCAATACCCCCCAAGGCACCAATTTCATGAAAATTCATTACCTTTCTTGACCCAGCCAGTGCCTAGATCCGGCCAGAGTGATCCCCAGGTGACGATCGCTTCTGGCTTAGCCCTTGCTTTGTCTGTGGTGCCTGTGATGCCCGAGGTACCTCTGGTGAAATCCTCCCGACGCTGGTCTTTCCGGAACAGGAGGGGCTTCCCGCCCGTAGCTAAGGATTGTGAATTAAATAAACCGGAAAGTTCAGGATTAAACCACAGAGGCACAAAGAACACAAAGGTATTCCTTCGGGGCTTCGGTGTCTTGGTAGTGAAATTCCAGGTTATAAAGTCCGC